>CAMBRJ010000267.1 GCA_945870175.1 Gemmatimonas phototrophica | reverse complement strand
AGCCACGGGATGGCGAACACCAATCCCACCGTGCGGGCCACGTTCCGGTGGAACCACTCCCACCAGTAGATCCACTTGAACTGCGCCAGCGTGATGCCGGCGTGCGTGCTGCTGGCCTGCGGGATCTGCTGGAACTTGGTGAGCTCCGCCGCCCACGCCGCCTCGCCCGACGGCGGTAAGGCGCCGGACACCGGCTTCCACTCGGTGATGGAGAGCCCGCTCTCGGTCAGCCGGGTGATCCCGCCCACGGCCACGGCGAAGAACACCGCCACGATGGAGAGCAGCATCCAGCGACGGAGCGCGAGGCGGTCGCGCTCCGGGAGCGCGCCGGGAAGACCAAGGTCGTGCGGAGCAGACATGAGTGAAGGCTGACCGGCGGGATCGAGACGGTCAAGGGATATTGTTCATGCCATCGCGACCCGGAACGGCCATCAGCGCCAGGGATTAGACAACTTCACATCGCGGATCAGCGTCGAGTCCGTAAGTGCCTGCAAGAACGCCAGCAGATCGCCCTTGTCCGCCGGCGACAGCACGAAGGCGCGCAGACGGGAATCCTTGGCGGGGTTATCGCGGCCATCACCGGCGTTCGGTCCCGTCTGGACCACTCGCCCCCCCCGCGCGTAATTCTCCAGCACCGCGTCCAACGAGCCCACGCTGCCATCGTGGCCGTAGGGGAAGGTCAGCGCCACGTTGCGAAGCGACGGGATCTTCATCCGGCCCATGTCCGCCGGGTTCCCGGTGATTTCCATGAGTCCGCGATTGCGCGCGGGATAAGCACCGGCCCCGCCGATGTTGTACAACCCCGTATTCGCAAAGCCTTCGGCCGCGCGCGCGGCGATCGTCGCCAGCGTGAAGTCCGCCCCGGCATGGCATTGCACACATCCACGGCTGTCGAAGAGCGCCATCCCGCGGACCGCCGCGGCCGACAGGGCGCTCGCGTCGCCTCGACGATATCGATCGATCGGCGCATTGAAGGACAGGATCGTGCGCTGGAAGGCCGCAATGCTGCGGACGATCGTCTCCGTTCGGATCGGCGAGGCGTCGCCACCGAACGCCACGGCGAAGAGCTGCCGGTACAGCGCCACTCCCTGCAGGTCGGTCGCGACGTGCGCGTCACGGCCTTTCAGCCCCATCTCGATCGGCATCTCGCCGAACATCGGGATCATGGCATGCTGCTCGAAGCTGGTCGTCGCCGGGGCCGCCCAACCCAAGGACCGCTGATACGCCGCGTTGCTTAGCCCGATGGAGTTGCGCGGGTGTACTTCGCCCGTTGCGCCAACCGAAAGATTTTTGGCGTCGGCGAACGCGAACTCCTGGCGATGACAGGACGCGCAGGAGACGGCGCCATTCACCGACAACCGCACATCATAGAAGAGCCGTCGGCCCAGTTCGACCTTCGCGTCGGACATCGGATTGTCCGGCGGGACCACCGGTGGCGCGATACCGGCTGGGAGGGCCCATCGAAACGCCGCCGGGTCTCCGGACCATTGGCTCGCCGCTTCCGACGCGGTCGGCGCGACGTCGTCACCCCCGCACGCACTCCACAGCGCGACCGCGGCCAGCAGGGCGATCAGCCGGGTGGCTCGCGTCGCCGAACGCACGCCGTCTTTACCGCACACCGACAAGACCGCGGGCCGCCTTGCGGAGCGCCTGGGCATCGAAGCCCACGCCCGCGCGGAACACGGTGACGATTCGGTAGAGATCCTGCGGGTTGACCGCCGGGTTCCCCTGCACGAGCACCAGGTCCGCTTGGCGCCCCACCGTGATCGCGCCAATCTCGCGCTCTCGGCCGAGGATCCGGGCACCGTTGAGGGTCATGATGCGGATGGCGGCCTCCGGAGTGAAGCCCGCTTCCCTGAGCATTTCGAAGTTGCGGATGTTGCCGAAACCGGGGAGAAAGCCGGTGCCCCACGGGTCGGAGCCGGCACCGAGCAGGCCTCCGGCCTGCACGAAGTCGTACTCCCAGCGCATCATGTTCTTGAGGAGTGCCGGGGACACCGTCAGGCCGCCCTCGGCACCGAGGGCAGCGTGGTTGGCTTCCACTTCACGTCGCACCTCCGGATCGAGCATCGCCATGGCCGCGGTGTCGAGGCGAAACCGGTCGCGCGAAAAGCTCTCGTACACGGCGAGGGTGGACACCACGGACACGCCGCTGGTGGCGAGCCGGCGAATAGACGCCTGCACGGCCGACGTCCCGGGATCGATGGTGCTCTGAATGCGCATGTTTTCCGGCGGACAGATGTCCGGCTGCTTCCCGGGCACGTAGTCGCTGGCGGTGATGAAGCCATGCTGCAGCGCGTCGATACCGGCCGCCGCGGCCTCCGCGAAGGTGATGGAGCAGAGGTGCCCCGTCACCTTGAGGCCACGCGCATGGGCGGACTGAATGACCACGCGGAGCATGGCGCGCGAAATGCGCCCTTGCACCTTCACCCACGTGGCGCCTTCGCTCGCCCAGTACGCAATAATGCGCTGCGCCTCGGCAGGCGTGGAGAGTGGACGGGCGTTGGTGCTGCTGGTGGCGGCGCCATCGAGATAGGGCCCCGTGATCAGGAAGTCGGGTCCGGGAATACGCCCGGCGTCGATCGCCTGCTTCATGGCCCGTTCCTGATACGGCAGCATACTGCCGGCACTCATGGCAGTGGTGACACCGTGCGCAAGATAGAGCAGCGGCCCGCTGGTACTCATCTGCGTGACGCGCTTCACCCCACCGAAATAGGAGTGCTCGTGCAGTCCGACCAACCCGGGGATCACCGTGTAGCCCGGGCGCTCGAGGCGCAGGGCGCCCGACGGCACCGCGATCGCCCCGACGGCTCCGACCGCGGCGATGCGTCCGTCTCTCACAATGACCGTCTGATGGGCCGCCGCGGGTGCCCCGGTGCCATCGATCACGGTCACATCGATGAGCGCGATGAGCGCCCTATCGATGGCCACGAATGGGCGCATGGCATCGGTGACCGGCAGTCGGCCCCGGAATGCCGGTTGCGCGCCGAGCGATCCACCGCCCCCGACGCTCCCAAGAGCCGCCGCCGTGACCAGTGTCGCAAGACGGTACAGGACAACGCGCATCGTGGCGGGCCTCAAGGTTGGGGTGCGGTCGATCTTCGACGCCGTGCTATACGCTATTCAAACGTGCCAGAAGTTGGAAATATGCTTGACAGGGCGTTCGTACCGTGGGAGAATATGCACGCTGCATTTTTTTTTGGCAGGCCCTTTTCTCTCGCTCGGAGTTCTCGTGCATCACATTCCTCCTCTCGGTCTACGCAGGCCCAGGGCATGGATTCTGGCCGCCGCCATGGCGGTCAGTCCCGCGCTCCTCGAGGCGCAAGCGACCGGTATTCTCACCGGTCGTGTCACCGACCGCGCCTCTGGTCAGCCGATTAACGGGGCACGCGTCACGCTCGCGGGCAACGCTGAAATCGGTGCCAACAGCGATGGCGACGGTCGGTATTTTATGCGTGGTGTGCCGGCGGGAAGCCAGACGGTGCGGGCGCTACGCATCGGCTACCGCCCGGAGTCGCAGGCGATCACCGTGAAGGGCAACGACACGCTGCGGGTGAACCTGTCGTTGTCGGTCTCGGCCGTCGACCTCGCCCAGATCGTCGTGACGGGTACGGGCGGCGCGGTCGAGAAGCGAAAGATCGGCGCGTCCATTGGCACCATGGACGTGTCGGCGCAGCAGGAGCTGATGCCGGTGAACAACTTCACCTCGGTGCTCTCGGGCAAGATGACGGGTGTGCGCTCGGTGGGCGTGGGCGGCGGCGTGGGCGGCGCGCAGGATCTGCGCGTCCGCGGCATCGCGTCGTTCTCGCTCAACCAGCGGCCGGTGGTCTACATCGACGGCGTACGCGTCGACTCCCGCGGCACGGAGTGGACCACCTCGACGGGCATGGCGGCCACCGCCTGCTGCTCCTTCTCGGGCGGCACCTCGGCGGATCGCCTAAGCGACCTCAATCCGAACGATATCGAACGGGTGGAGGTGCTGAAGGGCGCTGCCGCCGCGACGCTGTACGGCTCCGAAGCCACGAACGGCGTGATCCAGGTCTTCACCAAGAAGGGGCGTGGAGAAGGGCCGATTCAATGGAATCTCGGTCTCGGCACTGGCTTCAACCGGATGCGAGAGAATCTGCCGACGAAATTGTTCCCGCGATTCAAGGGTCCGGACGGCTTTCAGGCGCTCGATGCGAACGGTCTGATTGAGAGCGGGCCGTTCAACGCCGTGGACATCAGCGCGCAGGGCGGAACGGCTAAGTCGACGTTCTTTGTGTCCGCACTCGGGAGCAAGGAAGTCGGTTCGATCCAGCCGAACGATCAGGTCAAGGGCAACTTGCGCGCCAACATCACATTCGTCCCGAATTCCAAGTGGACGGTGGACGTCAAGACTGCCTATACGCGCAACGTGGTGAACGAGCTGCAGGCCGGCAACAACTGGACGGCGCTGCTCGGCAATGCGATGAACGGCAATCCGCGGAATGCCACGGCGGCAAAGCCGTACGGTGAGGCCTGGGTACCGGTCGCCGACATCGCCACCATGGAGACGAAGAGTGACGCCGACCGCTGGACTGGCGGCCTCACCCTCGCCTATGCCATGCGGTCGAACTTCACGCACCGGCTGATCTTCGGCACGGATGTGGTGAATGAGCAAAAGTCCCGCTTTTTCCCGTTCGCCGGCGCCTTCGGTCCGGCCGGTGTCACCAACGGCCAGCGCAACATCGGCCTTCGGAATTACCGCACGACGACGGTCGATTACCTGAGCACGTTGAACTACAACCTGCCCTTCGGGATCACCAGCGTCCTCTCCTTTGGTGGTCAGGGCTTCTGGGAGAGCCAGCGCCTCAATATTGCCGT
>CAMBRJ010000266.1 GCA_945870175.1 Gemmatimonas phototrophica | reverse complement strand
AGCTCTACGACCGGAGTCGTCACCAGTTTCCGATTCCCGGTGACGTCACCAACGGTCGCAAGGTGTTGATGCACATTTCAAACTTCCGGCCCGTGAAGCGGGTGCGCGATGTCGTGCGCGTGTTCGCGGGCGTCAACAAGGAAGTGCCCTCGGTGCTGGTCATGATCGGTGATGGCCCAGAGCGCGTCGAGGCTGAGGCGGAGGCTCGCGATCTCGGCGTCGCCGAGCACGTGATGTTCCTCGGCAAGATCGATGCGATCGCGCCATTGCTCGCCGGTGCCGATCTCTTTCTGCTCACCAGTGATCAGGAATCGTTCGGGCTCAGCGCCCTCGAGGCGTTGGCGTCCGGTGTGCCGGTGATCGGCGCGCGGGCCGGTGGGCTTCCCGAAGTCGTCATCGACGGCGAAACCGGATTCCTGTGCGAGGTCGGTGACGTAGATGCCATGGCAGCCGCCGGCATACGCCTACTCACAGATCCCGCGTTGTGGCTGCAAATGAGCACGACCGCCGCCGCCGACGCACGGAAGCGCTTCTCCGAAGACGCCGTGGTTGCCAAGTATGAGGCGCTCTATGAGCGCACCATTGCATCGGCGGTTGCCGGTCGATGAGTTCAGGACTTTTCGGTGGGTGGATGACCGCGTGACGATTTTTCAGGCAGTAGTCCTCGGCATCGTGCAAGGACTCGCCGAGTTGCTGCCGATTTCGAGTTCGGCCCATCTGGCGCTGACCCCCTACTTCTTTGGCTGGGCCGATCCGGGGCTCGCCTTCGATGTCTCGCTCCATCTTGGCACACTCATCGCGCTGGTGTGGTACTTCCGCGCCGAGTGGATCGACATGACGAAGAGCGCGTGGCGCATCGCGTCCACGCGGCGCATCGAAACCATGCATGACCGTCGGCTCGTGTATCTGGTCGTGGCCACGATTCCCGCCGGCGTCGGTGGCCTGCTCCTCAACGATCTGGCCGAGACCACCTTTCGCTCGCCAATGATCATCGGCACCTCGCTCATCGTGATGGGCGTGTTGCTCTGGGCCGTTGATCGCTGGAGCGCCCGCGCCCGAATGATCGAGGAAGTCACCATGCGCGACGCCATCCTCGTGGGATGTGCGCAGGTGCTGGCCCTCATTCCCGGCGTGTCCCGCTCCGGCTCCACCATCACGGCAGGGCGTTTTCTCAAGCTCGATCGCCCCAGCGCAGCGCGCTTCAGCTTTCTCATGAGCATGCCGATCACGCTCGCGGCCGTGGTGCTCAAGGTGCCTGAAGCCGTCCGCGCCGGAGGGATTTCGGCCCCGCTGGTCGCTGGTGTCATTGCGGCCGCGATCAGCAGCTGGTTAGCCATCACCGTGCTCCTGCGATACGTGAGTAAGCACAGCTTCGGTGTCTTTGCCGTCTATCGGGTCATCCTTGCCGCGGTGGTCTTTGCGACGATCGCCACCCGCGCCTGATGATCACCCCCGCGCCTACGCTGGCGGCCGAGTGCGGACTGGTCCGTCTCGAACACCATGCGCTCGTTGGATCCACCATGGACGAAGCGCATCGGCTCGCGCAGACCGGTGCACAAGCCGGGACGCTCGTGCTCGCCGACGCGCAGGATGGTGGTCGCGGTCGCGGTGGTCGGCATTGGGCGTCGGAACCCGGGGCCGGCATCTGGATGACGCTCATCGAACGCCCGCGGGATCAGCGCGCTCTTGACGTGCTCGCGCTGCGCACCGGCCTGGCGCTCGCGGACGCCCTCGAACCATTCTGCGACAGCCGGATCACGCTCAAGTGGCCGAACGAGTTGTTCGTCTGCGCGGGAAAGCTGGCCGGCATTTTGATCGAGGCGCGTTGGCGCGAATCGCTCCCGGAGTGGGTCGCGATCGGCGTCGGTGTGAACCGCCGCGTGCCGACAGCTATCCCCGGTGCCGCGTCGGTCCGTCAGGACATCGCACGTGATGCGCTCCTGCGCGCCATGCTGCCGGCCATGCGCGGTGCGGCGGCGCTCGTGGGCAGTCTGACGGCGGCGGAGTGTGCGCAGTGGGCCGAGCGCGATCTGGCCTACGGCCGCGAGATTACCGAGCCTCGGGCCGGACGGGCCATGGGGATCGACGCCGCCGGCGCGCTCCGCATCGTCGAGCCACGCGGTGCCATCTACGCCGCGCGCAGCGGCTCGCTCGTATTCGCCGGGGAGGCGCCGTGAGAGGTTCGTCATGTTGATTGTCTTCGATGTCGGCAACACCGAAACCACCATCGGGCTGTTTGAGGGCGACATCCTGCGCGCCGACTGGCGTATCATGACCGCCCTACCGCGAACCTCCGACGAATTCGGGATCGTGCTGCGCAGCCTCCTGCACGCGTCCAACGTGGAGCTCAGCGCCATCACGGCCGCCGCCATCGGCTCGGTGGTCCCGCCCATCACCGATCCGCTGGCAAAGGCCTGCGAGCGCTACTTCGGTGTCACCCCGATTGTCGTCGATGCCAGGGCCGCCCTCCCCATCACGCTGCAGGTCGATGAGCCCCTCAGTGTCGGCGCCGATCGCCTCATCAATACCCTCGCCGCCAGTCAGCTCTATCAACGCGACACGATCTGCGTGGATCTCGGCACGGCCACCACGTTCGACTGCATCACGGCCGAGGGGGTGTTTCTCGGGGGGGGCATCATGCCGGGCGTGCGCACGTCGGCGGACACACTCACACGACGTACCTCGAAGCTGCCGGCCACGGAGCTGCTCCCGCCCAAGCAGGTGATTGGTACGCGCACCGAAGAATGCATGCGGGCTGGAGTCCTCTTCGGCGCGGCCGACGCCATCGATGGCATCGTGCGCCGCATCAAGGCGGAGTGGCCCGGTCGTGAGATCCCGTTGGTCGTCGCGACCGGCGGTCTGGCCGAGACCCTACAGCCGTGGTGTTCCGAATTCGATCTGGTCGAACCGACGCTCACCTTGCAAGGATTGCGTCTGGCCCACGGCCTGCTGGTTCAGCCGTAAACGGAATTTCGCGCGACGCAGATGCTGCCGACGCGGCAGATCCCGCCAGAATCTTCCTGCCGTTTTAGGTAATCCAATGTCGATTCGGCAGTGCAGAGTGCATTCTAAATGCTTTTGTTACTTGCAGTTACGTGATTGCGACGGGAGTGCCGACGGCTTGACTGGCGCCGCCATGCCACTTAGCTTTGCTTCGTTAGCACTCGACTCGCTCGAGTGCTAACATCGAGCAGACTCATTGGTTCGATCCCTGACACATACGCAGGAGACAATAGTTATGGCCACTAAGAGTGCCGCCAAGGTAGCGCCGCTCGCTGATCGCGTCGTCGTGAAGCCGAGCGAAGAAGCGGAACAGATGCGCGGTGGACTGTACATCCCGGATACCGCCAAGGAAAAGCCGCAGCAGGGCTTAGTCGTGGCCGTTGGCCCGGGCCGTTTCGAGAAGGAGACCCGTGTGCCGATGGACGTCAAGGTCGGCGACAAGATTTTGTACGGCAAGTACAGCGGGACGGAAGTGACGATCGATGGTGAGCAGCTGCTCATCCTCCGCGAGTCGGATGTGCTCGCGGTCATCAGCTAATCGTCTTCGAACCACTCAACGGTAAATAGCAACTATGGCTCCCAAGGAACTGCATTTCAACGTGGACGCGCGCGCGGCGCTCAAGCGTGGCGTCGATCAGCTCGCCGAGGCCGTGAAGGTCACGCTCGGACCCAAGGGTCGTAACGTCGTCATCGACAAGAAGTTCGGCGCCCCGACGATCACCAAGGACGGTGTCACGGTCGCGAAGGAAATCGAGCTGGCCGATCCGATCGAGAACATGGGCGCGCAGATGGTGAAGGAAGTCGCGACCAAGACCTCTGATCTCGCTGGCGACGGCACCACGACCGCCACGGTGCTCGCCCAGGCGATCTTCCGTGAAGGCCTCAAGAACGTGACCGCCGGCTCCAACCCGATGGCGCTCAAGCGCGGCATCGAGAAGGCCGTTGCGAGCATCGTCGAAGAGCTCAAGCGCATCTCCGTGCCCACCACGGGCCGCAAGGAAATCGCGCAGGTCGGCACCATCTCGGCGAACAACGACCCCGAGATCGGTAACCTCATCGCGGAAGCGATGGAAAAGGTCGGCAAGGACGGCGTGATCACCGTCGAAGAGGCCAAGGGCCTCGAGACGACGTTGGAGACGGTCGACGGTATGCAGTTCGACCGTGGCTATCTCTCGCCGTACTTCGTCACGGATCCGGAGAAGATGGAGGCGGTGCTCGACAACGCCATGATCCTGATTCATGACAAGAAGATCTCGGCCATGAAGGATCTGCTCCCGGTGCTTGAGAAGGTGGCCCAGCTCGGCAAGCCGCTCCTCATCATCGCGGAAGACATCGAAGGCGAAGCCCTCGCCACGCTCGTCGTCAACAAGCTGCGCGGCACGCTGCGCGTCGTCGCCGTCAAGGCGCCGGGCTTTGGCGATCGTCGCAAGGCGATGCTGCAGGACATCGCGACGCTGACCAAGGGTCAGGTCGTGTCCGACGAAGTCGGCTTCAAGCTCGAAAACGCGGTCCTCACGGATCTCGGCACGGCCAAGCGCATCGTGATCGACAAGGACAACACGACGATCATCGACGGCGGCGGCGAAACGAAGGACATCGAAGGCCGCGTCAAGGAAATCCGCGGTGCCATCGAGAAGAGCACGTCGGATTACGATCGTGAGAAGCTCCAGGAGCGTCTCGCGAAGCTCGCCGGTGGTGTAGCCGTCATCAATGTCGGCGCCGCAACCGAAGCGGAAATGAAGGAGAAGAAGGCTCGCGTCGAAGACGCGCTGCACGCCACGCGTGCCGCCGTTGAAGAGGGCATCGTCCCGGGCGGCGGCGTCGCGCTCATCCGCGCGCAGCATGTGCTCAA
>CAMBRJ010000265.1 GCA_945870175.1 Gemmatimonas phototrophica | reverse complement strand
CAGGTAGAACCCGTTTCGAATGGCGAGCGAGCCGACTTTGTCCTTCAGCTTGGCCACCTCGGAACGCCCTTCGCTCACTTCGGCCAGCGTCGAGGCCCGATCCGACTGCGCCTTCGAAATCTTCTCGCCGTATTCGGCGGGGACGCTGGACAGATCTGTCAGCGTGCTGAGCAGCATCTGTTGTTTTTCCACCAGCTTGGCCGACGTCGACTGCACGCGGATCTGAAACGCCTGCAATTCGTTCACCGAGACGAGGCCGAGGGTGTCGCGGAATAGCCGCTCTCGGCGACGAAGCTGATCGCGCGCCACCGAGTCCTCAAGCGCCACCTGACGGACCTCCGCGCGATACTGTTCGATTTTGTTCGCCGTCTGCTGCAGCTTGAAGTCCCGTTGCGCGTCGAGCTGCGAGATCAGCGTGGTGAGCGCGGCGACCTTGTTCTGCTTCTCGCCGATCGCGGATTCCTTTGCCGACTGCTGTTGCGAGGTGAGCGACAGCACATTCGGATTGAGGTACTCCTCCTTGATCTCGGAGATGCGGACAATGCTGTCTCCCTGCTTCACGTACTGCCCCTCCTGCACGTACCAGCGCTCGATGCGGCCATCGATCCGTGTGGGCAGCTCCTGGGGACGATCCGCCGGGTTCAGCGCGGTAACGGTCCCCTCGCCGCGCACGCTCTGTTGCCACGGCACGAAGAGCACGAGGAACAACGTGATCAGGATGCCCAGCAGCCATCGGGATACGATGCGACTGGTATTGGCCGCGCCGAGAAGGGCAGTGGTCTCCAACGGCAGGTGCTTGAGTTCGCGCTCGATATCGAGATCGGACATGGCCATGGCGGTCAGGCTCCCGTGGTCATGGGCGTCTCGTGCAGCAGACTGCGGCACATCGGGTCGTCACGCAGCTCGCTGAACGGCCCCTCACGGACGATTCGTCCCTTTTCGAGAACGATGACGCGGTCGAAGGCGGCGAGCAGCTGCGGATCGTGTGAGACCGTGATGACGGTCCACGGACGGTTCCGGTCGGTGAGCACCTTGATGATGAGATTGCGCGACGCAGCGTCGAGGTTCTGGAAGTAATCGTCGAACACGATGAGGCGAGGACGGCCGACCAGCCCCTGCGCGACGAGCAGCTTGCTCGCGAGGTGCGTAGGCAGCGTACGTCCCGCATTCGTGATCTCCGCTTGAATGCCTTGCGGCAGCTGCTGAATCTCGTCGGTGAGCGACAGGTCGTCGAGCGCGTCACGGACGTCGCGCGGGGTAATGTGCGCTCGGCCAACACTGATGTTCTCCTCGACCGTCCCGTCAAAGAGATCAGTCCACGAGAGCATCTGTCCGATCCGCGCGCGCAGCGCCGGCCGATCTAAATCGCGCAGCGTGACGCCGTCGAACCGGATCGTGCCGTCGTAGTCGTCGATGAGTCCCCCCAGCAGTTTGAGCAAGGTGGACTGACCTGCGCCGTCGGAACCCATGATGGCCACCCGTTCGCCTGGATCGATGCGCAGGGAGACGCCGTCGATCGCGGCCGAACGCGCCGACGGATAGCGATAGCGGAGGTCCTTCGCCAGAATGGAAACGCCCACCCCTGGTACGTGCACCGGCGCCAGTCCGCCGCGGACTTCCAGCGGCAGATCCGCCACGTGGCCCGACTTGTCTACGCTGGTCAACACATCGTAAACCGTGGCGAGACTGGTGATGAGCTTCTCGACACCGGCGAGCACCGTGATGATGACGACTTCGGCGGCCACGAACTGGCCAAGGAGGAGGCGATTGGTCTGCACCAGCGTGGCGCCGATGATCAGGACGGCAGCGGTGATGAATGTCTTGAAGCCGATCAGGGCCATGGTCTGCTTCACGATCACGGCGAAGTGCTTGCGCCGGTACTTCAGATAGCCGGTGACCACATCGTCCATCCGCTCCACTGGCAAGGTGGAGTCGCCGGCGTACTTGAACGCGTGGAACGCGCGGGCGATCTCCCCGAGCCAGTGTACGGCCTTGTACTTGTACTTCGACTCCACGATCGACGTCTCGAGCCCTTCCGGCCCGGACCAACGGATGACGAACCAGACGGCGACCGTGACCGCGACCGCAAAGACAGAAAACCACGGGCTGTACAACGTGAGCAGCAGCAGGCTAAACACGATCGTGAGCAGTGCGGTCGGCACATCGAGCAACAGCTTTTGGACACCCTTTTGAATGGCGATGGCCTCGAACAGCCGATTCATCTGCTCGGGGAGATTCGACTCCAGCGATGCGGCGTAGCGCAGCCGCGGAATGCGAAAGGCGAACTCGAGCGCCATGCGGGCAAAGACGCGCTGTTGAATGCGCTCCACGACTTTCAGAATACCGATCTGCAGCACACCGGCGATGATCGTGCCCAGCACAACAAAGGAGATCAGCACGATCACGGGCTGGAGGTAGAGCCGACCCTGAACGATCTGTACGATGCCACCCACGGCGAGCGGGAGAATGAGGCTCAATCCGCCCGACAAGGTGGCGTAGAAGAAGACCGTGAGAATCTCGCGACGCTCCCGGGCGAAGAGGGCGAGGGTGCGATCGAGGGGCGTTCGCGGCTCGACGACGTCGTCGTGTTCGGGCTGGCCGAGCGGGCTGTGCGGGTAGGCACCTGAGAGGGCGCTGTTGGCCGGCCGTAGGGCCGTCGGCGCGAGCGCCGTCAGCGTAGTGCCGCCACCGAGCCGAGCAATGAGCACCTCGGCGAGCGTGTCGCCCTGTCCCTCGATCACCACCTCGCTGCCGTCGCGTGGCACCAGCACGGCCTGCACCCGATCATCGGCATTGCGGCACAGGACGATGGCGTCATCGTTGCGCAGGTCGACGAGGACGATCGGGACGGTGCGCTCGGCGATCGCCAGCCTGAGCGTGTCGCGGGATATCTGTCGGTCGAGATACCCGACATCAATCGCACCGCCTATGGAGCGTAGGCGATTCGGTAGCGGGTCATTGGGCGAGATTTGACGCGTGAGCGTGCGCCAGCGCGCCTGCTCCACGTCGAGTCCGAGGGCGGCGGTGACGAGTTGATTGACACGGGTGGCCTGAGCCGACATGACGCAATCGAGAGAGCTATGAGCAAGATCGTCCCGGCCTCGCGATGGGGGAGGCGGGCGAACGCAATGAGAGGCGGGCCCGAGTGCCCACGCTCCTGTAATCGATGCCGCGAGCGATCAGCGGTGGTGCGGCGGAGCTCGCGTTGGCGCGGAGCCCAGCCGGCCATCGCGACGGAAAACGGGCAGGCGTGTCATGGCCGGCGCGACGCCGCTCCGGTCGTACCCGTAGCCGCTGACGGGCTCCGGCGTCCGTTCGACGCTCGAGAGGTGCGATGACGAAGTACGCTGGGGTCGGCGGCCACCGCTGCGCTGAAAGGCGGCGCGCGTCGTCGGGACCAAGCGCGTCGATGCGCGATCGATCGGTGTGCCGCGATTCGCCGTGGGCGGGCGGACGGTCCCGCGGAGGACCACCCCGCTGGTGCCCGTGCCGTGCGCGGACTGCGGCATCGGCGGCAGGCGCCGATCGGCCATTGACGCACCGACGAGCAACACGAACACCATGGCCGTACAGGCCAAGGCGACGCGAGACAGCCAGTTGGGACGAGGCACTACAGTCATTGACTCAAGAAATACCAAATCTCTGATCGGGATTCAAGCGGTACCGCCGCTAACACTGCGTGGCGTGCTCATCCAAGTCCACGCCGTGACACTTTCCGCTGACAGCGGCGTATAGCGCAACAACAGGTGATCGCACTCGGCGGTCCAGTCGCAGCACTCGGCTTCACGATTAACGCGCCTCTCCATGCTTCGAGTTTCCAGTGGTCGTTTTCGCGCCGCGACAATGCGCGCTCGCCTCTACTCGCTCGGCTCAGCGCTGGCGGTCGTCCTTCTCGCGGAGCCGGCCGGCGCACAGTCCCCGGCTGAGCGAGGCGCGCCGTCAGGACGTGGTTCGGTGGGTATCCATCTCCAGGTATCCGAGCCCAAGGGGGGATTCGGCCAGAACACGGGCAACGGCTTTGGCGTCGGAGGCTATGTTTTGGTTCGGCTTGACCCGAATGCGATCACGAACCTGCGCAGTGATCTCTCGTTTCTCACCTACGGAAGCTCCACGCGGCGCATTCCGCTAAGTGGAACCGGCGGACTGATTCAGCTCGACCTGCGCACGACCAGCAGCATCGTCTCCGTCGTGGCCGGTCCGCAGTTGCTCGGACCCACCGGCACCTTCACCCCATACGCCACCGCGCTTGGCGGCTTTTCGGTGTTCTGGACCTCGAGCGCCATAGAAGGCGCCAACAACGAAAACGCCGCCTTCGCGACCACCACCAACGCCAGCGACGCCGCCTGGGCCTACGGAGGGGCGGTGGGCAGCTACATCCGCGTGAGCAACGGCAAGAATCCGGTCCGCATCGATCTCGGCGCGCGCTTTTTGCGCCACGATGACGTGCGCTATCTCAACGCCGATCGCGTGCGCGACGCGTACAACAATGACCGGCCTCCGGTTCCACTGCGCGGGCGGGCCGACTTCGTGACGTACTATCTCGGCATCAACGCCATCGCCTTCTAGCCTGGCGGTCGGCGTTGCTCACTCGTCGTCGGGACGCCGGCGACGCTTGGTCTCACCGCGCTGACGTTTCTCGGTGAGTCGCCGTTCAACGGAGCCCCGTGTTGGCCGTGTGGCCTTGCGGGGCTTCTGCACGACCAGCGCCCGCGACACGAGCTGCACCAGCCGATCGATCGCCGCACGCCGGTTCTGTTGCTGACTCCGATATTCACCGGCCACGATACGCAGTGCGCCTTCACCGTCGAGTCGCGATGCGAGGCGCGCGACGACCAGCGCGCGCTGCTCGTCACGGAGG
>CAMBRJ010000264.1 GCA_945870175.1 Gemmatimonas phototrophica | reverse complement strand
CGGACAGTCGTTCATCGCCGATCCGTTCGGCCGGTATCTCGCGCAGGCCGGTACGGAGCCGGAAATTCTCATCGCCGCCTGTGACCTCGGACTGATCGAGGACACGCGTCGCAATTGGCCGTTCCTGCGCGATCGTCGCATCGACGCGTACGGCCCGATTACGCAGCGCTGGCTGGCGGGTCGTTGAGCGATCGCATCGAGTTGTCCGCTCTGGGACCAGTGCGTATGCCCGCCGAGTGGGAGCGTCACGACGCGACCTGGATCGGCTGGCCCACGCACGAACCCGACTGGCCCGGCAAGTTCGCGCCGATCCCGTGGGTGTACGCCGAGATCGTGCGTGCCCTCGCACCGTACGAACGCGTGGAGATTCTCTGCCAGGATGACGCCGTCGGCGACGACGCACGCGCCGCGCTCACGATGCACGGCGTGGATCCTCACCAGTACCGGTTGCACGTGCAACCCACCGATCGCGTGTGGTTGCGCGACTCCGGGCCGACCGGTGTGCATCGCGCCGACGGCAGCGTGGCGCTCGTGCACTGGGGCTTCGACGCGTGGAGCAAGTACGACAACTATGCGCTCGACGTGCATGTGCCGGAGGCGATATCGCGGGTGACCGCGCTCCCGCGTGTGGAAGCGATGCGTCACGACAACGGGCAGCGCCTCATTCTCGAAGGCGGCGGCATCGAAACCGATGGACTCGGCACGATGCTGGTGACCGAGGAGTGGTTGTTGTCGGATGTGCAGGTGCGCAATCCAGGCTTCACGCGCGCCGACTACGAGCGCGCCTTTCACACCCACCTCGGCATCTCGCACACCATCTGGCTGGGCGAAGGGTGCGTGGGCGACGACACGCACGGGCACGTGGACGATATCGCGCGTTTCGTGTCGCCGGGGGTGGTGGTGTTGGCGCACGAAGCCGATCCGACCGACGAGAATCACGCGCGCGCGCTCGACAACCTGCACCGACTGCAGCGCGCGAAGGATGCCCGCGGCAAACCGATCCGGGTGGTGACGCTGCCGTATCCGCGCGCCGTCATCATGGATGGCACGCGCCTGCCGGCCAGCTACGCGAATTTCTATATGGCGAACGGCGTGTGCATTGTGCCCACGTTTAACGATCCAAACGATCGCCTCGCATTGAACATTTTGGCGGACCTGATGCCCGATCATCATATCGTGGGTATTCACGCGGTCGACCTCGTGTGGGGCCTCGGCACGCTGCATTGCCTGAGTCAACAGCAGCCCGCGGCGGCCGACGTCTCGGCGGCCGACGTCTCGGCGGCCGTCGTCTCGGTGGCGTCATGACCGTGCCGCCGATGCCCTCCGGCTCCGACACGCCACCGGAGCTGCCGCCAGAGGCGCCGAACAATGAGTTGCCGCACTGGGCACAGAAACAAAACCAGCAGCGGTCGCTCGAGCAGCCGAGCGACGCGGACATGGAGGCCTTCATCGGCCCCAAGTGGGACAAGGTGTACCGTCGGAAGATGGCGCCGTTCTTCGAGGAGGCGTCGTTTGTGCCGACGTGGAACTGGAGCGCGGCGATCGCCTTTCCGCCGGCGTGGTTCCTATACCGGAAGCTGTATCTGCCCTTCGCCTTCTTCTTCCTGCTGCCCGGGATCGCGTTCCGCTTGTTGACCGGCACCGACAAGCCGCTCACCATGGCGGCCATGCAGCTGCCGGAAAATGAGTGGCTACTCATGATGAACGCGGCGGTGTTCGTCTCCACGATGCTGGCGTCGGGCGGGACCGCGAATTGGTTTCTGTATCGCCGGGCCCGTGCGGCGAACCGTCTGGTGGTGCAGCAGCAGTTGCCGCGAGCTGAGGAGGAGCTGTTGCTACGACGGGTGGGCGGGGTCAACAAGCTGGCGACGTCGCTGTTCGTGGCGCTGTCGATGATGCTTGCCGCAGCAACCATCGGGGGATGATCGGTGCACGGGGGGGGGCGCATTGGCTCGGGTCCGGGTCTTGTGGTGACGCGCATCGCGGGTGGACTGTTGTACGACGATGACTGACGCGGAGCTGGTTGTTCGGACCCGCGCAGGTGACCCCGATGCCTTTGGGATTCTGGTGTCGAGGTACTACGACGCGTGCTGGCGTTTCGCGTACCACATGACGGGGGAGCGAGCGGATGCGGAGGACGTGCTTCAGGACGCCTTCTTGCGCGCCTATCTCGCCATCGGTCGGTACGACGAGCGCGATCAGTTCCGCGGTTGGCTCTTTCGCATCCTCACCAACCAGTGCCGCAACGCCCTTACCTCTCGCGGTCGTCGCACGCGTCGGTTCGTGCAAGACGAGATCGCTCTTGAGTCCGCGCCTGCCCCTCCACCCGGGCTTGCGACCGGCGTCGAAGACGCCGCGCTCGTGCACGCGCTCAGCCAGCTCGACCCGCTCCAGCGGGAAGCGCTGCTGCTCAAGTACGCCGAAGGATTGGAGTACGGCGAGATGTCGGCCATGACCGGCGCCGGAGAATCCGCGCTCAAGATGCGCGTGAAGCGCGGCAGCGAACGGCTGCGCACCCTGCTCGGGAGGTCGCTTGAATAGCGATCGCGGGTCCGCCCGCCACGGGCCGGACGAGCCCAACGACTTCGACGTCGCCGCGTTCATCGACGATGCGGCCTTGGTGGCGCGCATCCGGGCGTCGTATGCCGGCGCGGCGAGCCCTGATGCCGCCCAGGTGGCCCGCTGCACCACGGCCGTGCTGGCCGAGGCCATGCACACCCCGACCCATCGGTTCGGAGGCGCGTTACGGCCACGCTGGTGGTGGGGGGCGGCCGCCGCGGCGTTGTTGGTGGTGAGCGTCATGCGTCCGTGGCAGCCCGAGGTGGTGGTGCAGCGCGCCGACCACGCTTTCGTCGGTGCGGCGCCAGCGGCTGCGCCGGTGGGCGCGACCACGGCGAGCGGCGATGCCGTCCGGTTCGACCTCATGCTACCGAACGCGGCCCAGGAGGTCGCCTTGGTTGGGGATTTCAACGGCTGGGATGAGCACGCCACGCCGATGGTCCGCCGCCGCGACGATGGCGCCTGGTCGGCGAAGGTGCCACTCTCGCCCGGCCGCCATGTCTACGCGTTCGTGATCGATGGGCGACAGTGGCTCGTCGATCCACTCGCGCCGCAGGTCCCCGACGGCGGCTATGGCCCGGCCAACGCCGTCATCGTGGACGTCCCGCGATGAGGCCCCGCGCGCGGACGACACTCTGGCTCACACTACAGCTGCTGGCCACCACGCTGGCGTCACCGTTAGCGGCGACCACGCTGGTGGTCACGAGCCCCGGCGATACCGTCCACGTGGCCGCCTCACTGGTGGCCTCGATCGACACGGTGTTCTTCCGCGATCCGCAGGGGCAATTCGACGCGGCCCGCTTCGACACCCTCACGGCGAACGCGCTGCGCCTCCTGCGCGACGACGCGGCGGCCAAGGGGCTGCCCACGGCGCCTCTGATCAACCGCGCACTGGAAGGCGCCGCGCGGCGGGTCGGCGGCCAGCGCATCTTGAGCGTCGTGCGCGCCCACGCCGCCGCGCTGGCGGAGGCGAAGTCGGCGCTGGGTGAGGGAAGTGCCGTGGCCGAGCTCGACGCCGGAGCGACCGCGCTCAGGGCGGGCATCGATGCGAGAACGCTCACGGTGGTGCGCGGCACGCGCCCGAACGGCACCGCCGTGACGGCGTTGGTGGTGCTAACCGACGTGGTGAAACGCGGCGTACCGGCCTCGACCGCGCGTGAGGCGGTCGCGACCATTGCCCGCACTCCCCGTTCCGACGACGCCCTGCTGGGCCTGCAAGCCACGGTGGCGAAGAACGCGCAGCGTGGGCCCGGTATGGCTCTCGATGCGCTCAATCGCTATGTTCGTGGCACGGTAACTGGAACTGTGTCGCCGTCCACTCCCGCGACGAACGACCGTAAGCCGGTCCGCCCTCCCGATCCGTGACGCCCGCTCGCCGCCTCCTCCGCGCGTCGTGCCGCCGCTCCTTGCCGAGCCGCGGATCGGCGTTGCCGCGTGCTCTGGTACCGTGCGCACTCGCCAGCCTCGTCCTGGTGCCGTCGCTGGCGGCACAGGTCCGCGGTGATGCGCCCATCGCGCCCGCGGCCACGATTGGACCGGTCACCGACGCGTCCACGTTGTCGGTGCTGGGCATAGCGGCGCTCCCCGACGGCACCGGCAACGCGCTCACGCAGCGCAACGACTTGTGGCTCGGCGCGACGCAGCCGTTGGGCCGTATCGGACGGGTGCGCCTGGCCGCGCTGGGCACGGGCAATTGGCGCGTGCCGCAAGGTGTCGGCACGGATGGACAGCTGGAGGGAACGCTCGCCGTGCGCGCGCGCGCGCGCGGCGGTGCACAGCGCGTGTGGAGTGCCATCAGCTACGGGCATGCCTCCGTGAACGGCGCCAATCCCACGGCCAGCATTCTCAGAACCGCCATGCCGCCGATGTCCGTCGGGGGTCTCGACATGCGCGCCGTCGACACCACCGTGTCGCGCCGCGTCGACGTCGGCGCGATCAGTCGCGCTGAAGCCGGCGTGATGACCAACGTGTCGGGGATGGAGTTTTCGTTCGGCTTCTCCGTGGAGCGCGCCACGCGCACGACCACCCAAACGCTGTCGATCGATGAACCCGACGCGATCATGATGCCAACCGTGGGTGGATCGACGCGGCTCGTGAGCAACCGCACCACGCGCTCACTGCAGCGCCGGGATATCGCCACGGGCATCGCGTCGATCGGCTTCAATACCGGGCCAACCACGTGGTTGGTGTCGGTGACCTCGCCGGTCGCGACGTGGATTTCCAGCGACGCCCTCTCGCCCACGCCAAGCCTGCTCCCCACCGTGGCGTCCCTGGCCGTGGTGCAGCCCGTCACCGCGTGGCTCTC
>CAMBRJ010000263.1 GCA_945870175.1 Gemmatimonas phototrophica | reverse complement strand
TCAAGGAGCCCATGCAGACGGGCATCAAGGCCATCGACTCCATGATCCCGATCGGCCGCGGTCAACGCGAGCTCATCATCGGCGACCGGTCCACGGGCAAAACCGCCGTGGCCATCGACACGATCATCAATCAGAAGGGCCAGGGCGTCGTCTGCGTCTATGTCGCCATCGGTCAGAAGGCCTCCACGATCGCCACGGTCGTCGAGCGTCTCCGTCAGGCCGGCGCACTCGAATACACCATCATCGTCGCCGCCTCGGCGTCCGATCCGGCCCCGATGCTCTACATCGCGCCCTATTCGGGCTGCGCCATGGCCGAGTACTTCATGTACAACGAGGGCAAGCCCACGTTGTGTGTGTATGACGACTTGTCCAAGCAGGCCGCCGCGTATCGGCAGTTGTCGCTGATTTTGCGCCGTCCGCCGGGCCGTGAAGCCTATCCGGGCGACGTGTTCTATCTCCACAGCCGTTTGCTCGAGCGCGCGGCCAAGCTGCGTGAAGACGACGGCGTGGTCGATGGCAAGACGATCCTCAAGCCGGGTGGCTCGCTTACCGCGCTGCCGATCATCGAAACGCAGGCCGGCGACGTCTCGGCGTATATCCCGACCAACGTCATCTCGATTACCGACGGACAGATCTTCCTGGAAACGGACCTCTTCAACGCCGGCATTCGCCCGGCCGTGAACGTCGGAATCTCGGTGTCGCGCGTTGGTGGCTCGGCGCAGACGAAGGCCATGAAGAGCGTGGCCGGCCGTCTCCGCCTCGACCTCGCGCAGTTCCGCGAACTCGAAGCCTTCGCCGCGTTCGCGTCGGACCTCGATCCCGCCACCAAGCGTCAGTTGGACCGCGGTGCCCGCACCGTCGAAATCCTCAAGCAGGGGCAGTTCCAGCCCATGCCGTTCGAGGAGCAGGTGATGGTGATCTACGCCGTGACCAACGGCTTGCTCGACGCGATCGAGACGGCCAAGGTGCGCGCGTGGGAGAAGGGATTCCTCGAGTTCATGCGCGCGCAGTTCCCGCAGGTCGCTGATACGGTTCGCACCAGCAAGGCGCTTTCGAAGGACATGGAAGCGGAGCTGAAGCGCGGCATCGAGCAGTACTCCAAGAGCCTGTAACATGGCCAAAGGCCGCGAACTCAAGGGGCGCATCAAGTCCGTCGAAAACACGCGCAAGATCACGCGCACGATGGAAATGGTCGCCACCTCCAAGATGAAGCGCGCGGCGGATCGCGTGTCGTCAGCGCGTCCGTACGCGCTGGCGCTTGGCGAGGTGCTGTCGCACGTCTACACGCCGGAACTGGCGGAGCGTTTCCCGCTTCTTCGCCGCCCGGCGCAGATCAAGAAAGTGGCGCTGGTGGTGCTCACGGCGAATCGCGGCCTCTGCGGCGCATTCAACACCAACCTGCTGCGTGAGGCGCGCGCGCGTCTCGCCGAGCTGGAAGGCGCGGGCATCAGCGTCGAGCTGCACATCGTCGGCCGCAAGGGCATCGGCTTCTTCAAGTATCTGGGACGCGACCTCGCGTCGCAGCGTGCCGATATCAGCGACAAGCCCACGTCGGCCGATGCCACGTCGCTCATTGATGCGCTCATGACGCGCTTCGCGTCGGGTGATCTCGATGCGGTGCACGTCACCTACGCCAAATACAAGTCCGCGCTCTCCACGCCGCCGGCCACCGAACAGGTGCTGCCGGTCGTGACCCCGACCACCGCCGGTGCCGGGCTGTCGCGCGATTTCATTCTCGCGCCATCGGCCGACGAGATCCTCGAAGCGTTGCTGCCGCTGTATGTGCGGAACACCGTCTATCGGGCGCTCGTGGAAACGGCCGCGGGTGAGCAGGGCGCGCGTCGGACGGCGATGAAGAACGCCACCGACAACGCGACCGAGATGCTGCAACTGCTCAAGCGCACGTACAACTCCGCGCGGCAGGCGCAGATCACGCAGGAAATCGCCGAAATCGTCGGCGGCGCATCGGCACTGCAGGGCTGATTTCCCTATCTCCATATAGAGTCCCATGGCTACCACTGCCGCGCCGACCACTGTCGGCAAGATCATTCAGGTTATCGGTCCCGTCATCGACGTGGCCTTCGACAACGATCACCTGCCCGAGTTGTACAACGCGGTGCGGGTGGAAGGCACGGCGCCTGATGGACAGGTGATCTCCGTGACCGCCGAAGTGCAGCAGCACATCGGTCGCAATCAGGTCCGCGCCGTCGCCATGTCGAGCACCGACGGCGTCACGCGTGGCATGGACGTCGTCGACACCGGTGGCGCGATCACCGTGCCCGTCGGCGCGCCCGCGCTCGGCCGCATTCTGAACGTGCTCGGTGAGCCCGTTGACGAAGGCGCACCGATCCCGAAGGACGCGCTGCGCTGGCCTATTCACCGCAAGCGTCCCGACTTCGTCGATCTGCTCCCGAAAACGGAAGTCTTCGAAACGGGCATCAAGGTCGTCGATCTCGTCGCCCCGTTCGTGAAGGGTGGAAAGATCGGACTCTTTGGCGGCGCCGGTGTCGGCAAGACCGTCATCATTCAGGAGCTCATCAACAACGTCGCGAAGGGACACGGCGGTAAGTCCGTGTTCTGTGGCGTCGGTGAGCGCACGCGCGAAGGTAACGACCTGTATCTCGAGTTCCAGGAAGCTGGCATTCTCGACAAGGTCGCGCTGATCTACGGACAGATGAACGAGCCGCCGGGAGCGCGCCTCCGTGTCGCGCTCGCCGGTCTCACCGTCGCCGAGTATTTCCGCGACGTCGAGAACGCCGACGTGCTCGTATTCGTCGACAACATCTTCCGCTTCACGCAGGCCGGTTCGGAAGTGTCCGCACTGCTGGGCCGCATGCCGAGCGCCGTGGGGTACCAGCCCACGCTCGCCACGGAAATGGGCGAACTGCAGGAGCGCATCACGTCCACGCGTAACGGCTCGATCACGTCGGTGCAGGCCATCTACGTGCCGGCCGACGACTTGACCGATCCGGCGCCCGCCACGGCGTTCGCCCACTTGGACGCCACGGTCGTGCTCAACCGCAAGATCACCGAGCTCGGCATCTATCCCGCCGTGGACCCGCTCGACTCCACGTCGCGCATCCTCGACGCGCAGTACATCGGTGAGCGCCACTACAACGCGGCCACCACCACGCAGCGCATCCTGCAGCGGTACAAGGAGCTCCAGGACATCATCGCGATCCTTGGCATGGACGAACTGTCCGAAGACGACAAGAAGATCGTGGGTCGCGCGCGCCGTCTGCAGCGTTTCATGTCGCAGCCGTTCGCTGTCGCCGAGCAGTTCACGGGCATCCCCGGCAAGTATGTGAAGCTCGAGGAGACGATCTCCTCGTTCGAGCGCATCTGCGCCGGTGAGTTCGACAACCTGCCGGAGCAGGCGTTCTTCATGGCCGGTGGCGTGGACGACGTGGTCGCCAACGCGAAGAAGTTCCAGAGCTGATCGCATGAGCGACTCACTCAAGGTGTCGGTGATTTCCCCCGAGCGCGTGCTCTTCGAGGGTACCGCGCGGGGCGTCATCGCGCCGGCGTTCGACGGCGAGATGGGAATCTTGCCGATGCACGCGCCGCTGATGACGCTGTTGGGCAAGGGGACGCTGCGGCTCGACACGGCCGAGGGCGAAAAGCGCTTCGGCATCGAAGGGGGCTTCCTGCAGATCATCGACGATCAAGTACGCGTCGTGACGGAACACGCCACGGCGATCAGCGCGGAGTAGTCCGAGCGTGTAGCGCGAACGCCTCGGCGCAGGGAACGAACGCACTTCACACGCGGGGCATGGGTCACACCATGTGCCGCGTGTCCTGTTTCCGGCACCCGGCGGCCCGTCATTTTCACATTTACGGAATATTGCCTCAACGTAGAGGCGATCTGGTCCGTAAATAACATGGCGCCACCGGCCGTGCACGGTCGTCTAGCAGCTGGCGACGCCGTGGTCGTGATCGCATCATATCTGCTCGCGTTTTCACTAACACTCATGCCTCTCCGTGTCGTCGTTCTCGGCCAAGTTCCGGCGTCTGTTCCCGAACTGCTGGCCCACCTAACGCCCACGCTTGACGTGTCGGTACTCGGATATCACGCCGACTCCCTGTCGGCGCGTGCCGCGCTCTCTCCCGTCCCCGATATTGCGCTGGTGAGTGCGGAGCTGGCCGACATGTCGGGCTTTGCGTTCGTGCAATCACTCACGGCGGCCGAGCGTCCCACGGCGATCGTGTTCGCTTCGGCGCGTGAAGAGGATGCGGTGCACGCGTTCGAACTGCAGGCCACCGACTTCGTGCCGGTACCGGTCGTGGCCGTGCGTCTGCGTGATGCGATGGCGCGTGCGCGTCAGCAGGTGTTGCAGGTGGCCTTACTGCGCACTGCCGACGAGCTGCAGCGCCTCATCGGCGAGGCGAACGCGTCGGGCAGTCTCGAGCTTGGTACGCTGTTCACGCGCGCGGCCGGCAGCGGTCAGGCGAGTGGTCAGGCGAGTGGTCAGCTCCCCGGCCCCGGACACGCCGCCGTGCTCGATCAGGAAAACGGCGGTGACGCCCGTCGCCGCCGACGGGCGAACGGGCAGTCCACGGGAACGCTGATTCCGTCCACGCCATGGCGCGCCGCGCGTACTACCGAGCATTCGGTCGCGCGCTTCACGCGCGACGAGGGTGAGGAGCCGGTGCTCGATCTCACGCAGGACGACGGCGGCCGCGCATCATCGGGCTACGGCGATGCCCGTCCGCTCCGCGTCCTGGTGCGGGAGGGGCGGCGCACCCGCTTTGTGCCGCTGTCGGACGTCGATTGGTTCGAGGCCGACGGCAACTACATCCTCGTGCATGCGGCTGGCGAGAAGTACCGCACCCGCGGTACCATCACGGCCATCGAGTCCGCGCTCGATCCGCGCCAGTTCGT
>CAMBRJ010000262.1 GCA_945870175.1 Gemmatimonas phototrophica | reverse complement strand
TCGCGTGCGGTGCTCATTGCGGTGGGTATGCACCTGGTCGTCGGCGTGGTGCTGGTGCAGGTGCTCACCCTCGGCCACGGGATTCCCTCGTGGCTCCGGTTCGGCGCCGGCGAGCAGCCACTCGAGGAGCGACTCACGTACGTCGCGCCGCGCGTGCCGCCCAAGCCGGTGGCGCAGGTGAAGACGCCGACCACGAAGCGTGCGACCACCACGCGGCCGTCGGTCACCACGCCGCTCACGGCAGGCCCAGAAGTGGTGTCGGCCCCGTCGGCGCCGCGCGACACCGGGAGCGGTGCAACCGTGGGGCAGGGAGACGGCAGCGGCATCGGCACCGGTGACCCCAACGTGCGCGGCGTGCGCCCGGGCTATTTCGACGGGCGTGTGTGGCGTGATCCCGTAGTGGCCGGCAACGCCGGCGGTGGCGGTGGGGGCGATCGCGCCGACAACCTCGACAGCATCATGGGATTCATGCTCACGCAGGCGGCCGACTCGCTCGATTCGCTGAACCGGGCGCAGGGCCGCACCGGTCGCAAACCCGGTGACTGGACCAAGACGGGCAAGAACGGCGAGAAGTGGGGCTGGGACAGCCAAGGCATTCGCTTGGGCAAGGTCATGATCCCGAATGCGCTGCTGGCGCTGCTGCCGCTCAATGCCGGGACCGCCGGACGGATGAGCGGCAACCTGACGCAGATGGACGCCGACCGAAGGCTGGCCGCGTCACGCACCGATATCATGCGCATGTCCGAACGCGGCATGGGCGAAGCCGACTTTCGCAAAATCGTGAATGAACTGCGCGATCGTCGCGAGAAGGAACGCCGCGTCCGATTGAAGGCGCCGAGCGCCACGGTGGCCGCCCCGTTGAAGAGTCCCGGCGACCGGTAGCCCGGCGACCGGTCGCACGGCGCGGGCGCCCCTACGCGTCCTGCTTCAGGAAGGCTACCGCCGCCGCCACCCGCGCCAGCGAGTGCGCGCGCCCCAAGTACAGCAGCACCTCGAAAATGCCCGGGCTCACCGTCTTGCCCGTCAGCGCCACACGCAGCGGCTGAAAGACCTTGCCGCCGGAGATGCCTCTCTCCTCGGCCAACTTCCGCAACGCCTCTTCCATCGCGGCCGGCTCCCAGCTGTCGAGCGTGGCCAGTCGATCGTGCGTGGCCTGCAGGATCTCGCCGGTGACCGCGGCGTCACGCCACTGCTTATCGATTGCCTCGGCCTCGTACTCCACCGTTTCGCCGAAGAACGTGGTGGCCAACTGCACGATCTCGTCGGTGAGGCGCGCCCGCACGCGCAGCAATTCCAGCACGCCGTGAAACCACTCGGGGCGTGACTCGAGTTCGGCCACCGTGGCCAGCCCCGCCTGTTCGAACAACGGCGCCACCACGAGCGCCAGCTCAGTGATCGGAATCAACGCCAGATGCTGGCCGTTCATCCACTCCAGCTTCTTCGTGTCGAAGATCGCGGCCTTGGCGTGCAGGCCATGCACATTGAATCGCTCGACCAGCTCCGGCAGCGGCATGACTTCGATGTCGTCACCCGGCGACCAGCCGAGCAGTGCCAGGAAGTTGAGCATCGCCTGCGGCAGGAAGCCCAAGTGCTGGTAGTCGCCGACCGCCGTCGCGCCATGACGCTTTGAGAGCTTCTTCCCGTCGGCGCCGTGAATCATCGGCACGTGCCCGAACTGCGGTACGTCCGCGCCCAGCGCGCGATACAACAAAATCTGCTTCGGCGTGTTTGAGATGTGATCGTCGCCGCGCATGACGAGCGTAATGCGCATCGCGATGTCGTCGCTCACCACCGCCATGTTGTACACCGGCGTGCCGTCTGACCGGAGGATGATGAAATCCTCGATGTCCTTGTTCGGGAACGCGATGCGCTCGTGCACGAGGTCCGGCCACTCGGTGTAGCCATCGGGCACCTTGAAGCGGATAGCGTACGGCTCGTGCCGCGCCAGCTTTTCGGCAATCTCCGCCTCGCTCAGCATGGCGGTGTCGCGATCGAAGCGGTACGACTCGCCGCGGGCCTCGGCCTCGTTGCGCAGGCGCTCCGTTTCCGCCGCCGGTGTGAAGTCACGGTAGGCTGCGCCACTGTTGAGCAACCGATGCGCGTCGGCGTAGTGCCGCTCCACGTTGGCGCCCTGGTACACGACCTCTTCGTCCCACGTGAGGCCGAGCCACTCGAGGCCGTCGAAAATGGCGCGGGTGCTTTCGTCCGTGCTCCGGGCGCGATCGGTGTCTTCGATGCGCAGGAGGAAGTCGCCGCCGAACTTCTTCGCGTACAGCCAGTTGAACAGGGCAGTACGCGCGCCGCCGACATGGAGAAAGCCGGTCGGTGACGGGGCGAAACGCACCCGGGGGCGCTTCGCGGGAGACTCTGACGACGACATATATGCGGCAGACCGATGAATCGGGAACGCTACAGGACTCTATAAAAAAACAGCGCGGGCCCGCCGACAGTGCAGCGGACCCGCGCAGCGGAGAGGGCGGGATTCGAACCCGCGATAGAGGTTGACCCCCTATGCCGGTTTAGCAAACCGGTGCCTTCAGCCTCTCGGCCACCCCTCCCAAGCTTGCCGACGGTGCCCGAAGGCAGCGGTGCAGGCCAGTTGTACGACAGACCAGCAATCTCACCCGGAGGCGCCCCGGGGTCAACCGGTGGCGGAATCGGGAGTTCGCGTTACTTCCCCGCGGCCTTGAGCACCGCGTCACGCGTGGCCTTAAACTCGGTGCCCGGCTTCCACGTCGGCCACACCGTGCCGTTGGCCACGCGGTAGCCGACCTGCAGCAGCACCTGCGTGTCTTCTACCGCACCAGTCAGATCCCAGTCGGGCTTCACTTCGTCACTCGGCTGGTGGTAATCGCGCGACGTGTATTCTTCGCGCTTCTTCATGCCGTAGGTGGAGTCCTTGCCCACGAATTGCACACCGGGTTCGGTGTACAGCGCGGGTACGCCCTGCTTGGCGAACTCGAAATGATCGGAGCGATAGAAGAAGCCTTTCTCCGGCTCCTGGTCAGGCGCCAACACGCGACCGGCGGGACGGATCACATCGGCGAGTACGTCATCGAGCGTGCTATTGCCGAGGCCGATCACCGTCACGTCTTTCGTGCGGCCCCACTGGCTGAAGCCGTCCATGTTGATATTGGCGAGTACGTTGGCCAACGGCACCGGCGAATTCGCGGCGAAATACTTCGCGCCCAGGAGACCTTGCTCTTCGCCCGTGAGCGCCACGAACATGATGGAGCGCGCCGGCTTGGTGGGGAGGGTACTGAAGCCCTTCGCGATGGCCAGCAGCTGCGCGGTGCCGCTCGCGTTGTCGAGTGCGCCGTTGAAGATCTGATCGCCCGTGATGCTGGTGTCGCGACCCAGATGATCCCAGTGCGCGCTGTAGATCACGTACTCGTTTTTGCGGGTGGCGTCGCTGCCGTCGAGCGTGGCCACGACGTTGCGTGATGCCACGCGACGCGTGCTGTTGCTGATGTGAATCTTGGCGGAGGCGCCGAGTGAGATCGGTGCGAAGTCCTTGCGGCGTGCGGCGGCTTTCAACGCGGCGAAATTCTTACCCACCGCTTTCAATAGTGCCTCGGCCTTGGGCTGCGTGATCCAGCCTTCCACCTTGGTGCGCCCTGTGTTGCCGTCGGCGGTGGCGATGTCGAACTGTTCGAGCGCGGCGTTGCCACTCAGCACGTCAAACGGATAGCCGGCGGGTCCCGTTTCGTGAATGATGAGCGCACCGGCGGCGCCTTTCGCGGTGGCGATCTCGTACTTGTAGGTCCAGCGACCGTAGTACGTCATCGCTTTCCCCTTGAACATCGTGCTGTCGAGTTTCGTGCTGTCGTTCGGATCGGCTACGGCCGGATCACTCACCAGCATGACGAGGACTTTGCCCTTCACATCCACGTTCTTGTAGTCGTTCCATCCATACTCTGGGGCATCGACGCCGTAGCCCACGAACACCATCTCGGCGTCCACGTCGATCACCGGAACCTCGTGACGTGTACGCGCGATGTAATCGGCGGGGAACGACAGCGGAATCACGCGCGAACCGATGCGGAACGATGCTTCCGGTTTACCGATGATGCCGGAGAAGGTGGCGTTCTGCACGAACGAGCCGTCTGGCATGCCGCCCTTGAGCCCCATCGCGGCGAACTGCGACTGGAGGTAGGCGACGGTTTTGTCTTCGCCCGGCGTGGCTGGCGCGCGGCCTTCGAGCGAGTCGTCGCTGAGGGCTTTGGTATGGGCCATCAAGCCATCGGCGGTGATGGCGGCGAGGGCGGGCGCGAGCGCGGCGTCGACGCTGGGCGCGTTCGCCGAACCCGGGGCGGCGTCGCCCGAGCTGCAGGCCGAGAGCGCCGTCAGGGTGGCGGCCAATCCCAGAGCGACGGCGCGCGGGGAACGCGACAAGCGGCAGGGCCGCGATAATGAAAAGGGCATCCGTCAATCTTGCCGCGTTCGCCGGCGCGATGCTACCAGTCGAGGCGCATGATCTTGCCGGTGCCGCCCACGATCCAGGCGCGGGTGCCGACGGCGCTCACGCCTGTGGTCAGCGCGTTGGTGAGTGTGCGCCAGCTGCGTGCGCCATCGCTGGTGACAAAAGCGCCGCCGTAGCTGGTAACCACCGCCGTTTCGCTGCCGACGCCCGGCACCCACGCCACACCGACCAGCGCACCCGGCAGGGGGGGGCGGGTGCGGAGTTCCCAGGTGCGTCCGGCGTCGGTGGTGATGCCCACCACGGCAGTCGACGAGTCGGTGCGGAGTCGGTTGATGTCGGCGGCCACGAGCATGCCCATTTGGCTGTTCTTGAACGCCATGCCGGTGAGGCCGGCCACGGTGCCGCGGGTAAACGGTGTGTTCTCCACGTCCCACGTGCGGCCGCCATCACGGCTGCGCAGGAGCCGTGCGCCGGGCG
>CAMBRJ010000261.1 GCA_945870175.1 Gemmatimonas phototrophica | reverse complement strand
CAAAAGATTGGGTAAGAACAAAAAACAATTCTTGGATTTCCTTGATTCGGGAGCCCCATCAGCTTCCCGCAGAAATGATCCTCCAGCGCGGCGCGGATGATCTGCTTTCCGTCGAGGAGATATTCGGGTCCGATAAAGCCGACGACGGTATTCACCAGCAGCGGATCGAAGGCGCGCGCCACCGCGTAGGCGCGCGCTTCGCAGGTCTGCTGATCCACGCCATGATGGGCGTTGGCGGAGAGGGCGCTGCCCTGCCCCGTCTCGAAGTACATGACGTTCGTGCCCACGGTACCGCGGTTGAGCGACAGCGCGGCCTCGCGTGCTTCCTGCAGCAGCGCGAGATCGATCCCGAAGCTGCGATTGGCCGCCTCGGTGCCGGCCACCGACTGGAACACGAGGTCCACAGGACAGCCCGCCTCGATCGCCTCGATCTGCCGCGTGACATGACTCAGCACACACGACTGCGTGGGGATCTCGAAGCGCTGGATGATCCCGTCCATCATGCGCCACAAGCCATCGAGCACCGGCAGGCTATCACCCGCCGGATTGATGCCGATGACCGCATCGCCGGCGCCATACAGCAGCCCATCGAGGATGGAGGCCGCAATCCCCTTGGCGTCGTCGGTGGGATGGTTGGGCTGCAGGCGCACGCTCAATCGGCCGGGCAAGCCGATGGTGTTGCGGAACCGCGTCACGACCCGGCACTTCCGCGCCACCAAAATCAGATCCTGGTTCCGCATCAGCTTGGACACGGCCGCCGCCACTTCCGGCGTGATGGCCGGCGCAATGAACGCCAGCTGCGTCGCATCGGTCGACTCGTGCAGCAGCCAATTGCGGAACTCGCCCACCGATAGTCCGGACACCGCTGCGAAGCGATCGGCCGGATGGCGATCACAAATCAGCCGGGTCACTTCGTCCAGCTCGTAGGGGATGACCGGATTGGCCACGATCTCCGCCAGCGGCACCTCGGCCAGACACAGCCGCGCCGCCATCCGCTCCGCCGCGCTCGAGGCACTCACACCCGCCAGGTCGTCACCCGAGCGCGCCGGCGACGCCTTGGCCAGCAACGTGCGCAGGTCGGCAAACCGATAGGTGACGGCGTTGATCGTGTGCTGCCAGGACATGGCGTTCAGACGAGGGCGGAAATGACGTACCGAACCCAACAGTATGGGGCATTGGAGCCACGCCACCAAGACGTCGGGGCGACACGGGACGCCCTACTTTCGCGCCACCGCCGACTTCGGCGGATACCACTCCTGCCGGATCCAGTCCACCACCATCTCGATCTCGCGCTGACTGAGGCTCTTCTCGGTGCCGTACGACGGCATGCGATCGTTGTCGCGCCCGTAGAAGCGCGGGTGTGACGGGTCGTTCACGAACGCCACCATCCACTCGCGCGATGCCCATCGCGATCTGCGCGCTGTCCTTCTTGTCCATGGCCGCCTGCGACGGCAGCGCCGCCTGCGCCGACAGCGCGAGCACCACGTTGCGACGCGTCGCCTTTTCCTCGTCGGTGTCGGGCATGTGGTCGCCCAGCCAGCCGACCATATCCCCTTCGGAATGGATCGTGCCGCCCCAGTAGCGCGTGGTGAGAATCGTGTCGGCGTTGAGGAAGCCCTGCAGCCACTCGCGTGAGCCGTAGCCCTTCAACACGTATATCGGAAATATCGGCACCATGGGCGACGAATGCGAACGAGGCGTCGGCCGCTCCCGTCTTGACACCGTGCCCGATCGGCGTGTACGTACCCGTCATGGCTCGCCCCGTGGCGCGAAGTCGCGTGTCCCGATTGCTGCACGCCGTTATGGCGCTGGTGTGGTGCGGCATCGTCGCCGCCCGCCCCGTGGCGTTGCCGTGCCCAACGGGCGGACATGGCGCGCACACGCAGGCGTCCGCCGCGCCCCGCCCGTCGACGACGACGGCATCCGCGCCCAGCGCTTCGCAGGGACTGCATGATGCCCATGCCGGTCATCGGCTGGCGGCGACTCCGTCGTCCATCAGCGAGCAGCCCGACACGTCGCCGCACGGACCGCCGCATGACGCGCCGGCGCACACCTGCGATTGCCTGGGGCACTGCTGCGCGACCGCGGTCCTTCCGCCGCACGTCTTTCCCATCAGCCACGTCGCCTCGGCCGCGATTGACCGGCCGACCTTCATCGTCAGCCGCAGCGGCTTCGATCCCGAATGGATCGACTTCGTCTTGCCGTTCGCGATCGCCCCACCCGTCAGCGCCCGCACCTGACGTTCGCCGACCCTCGGTCGGCTACTCGGCGCGTCCGCATGGCACGCGCCCCACATCCCCGTTCGCCGGTACACGCGCTGTCGCGTGGCGTCCATCGCCGCGTCGGTTCGCGCGCCTGGCGTACTCGCTTTCGACCGGCGCCACGTAGGCCTCCTGCCGGTCGCGCCGTCATCGTGTCGGGCCTGACACGGTGGCGGCGAACGCCTCTACTCAGACATCGCCATGCCTCTCGAGGTCTCGCCTCGTCGCGCCCTGCGCGCGCTCCTGTTCAGCAGCACCCTTCTCCTCAGTGTCACGGCCACCTCGTCCGCCGAGCAGACGACGCGCCCCGTCACGGACGACCGGCCAATGCGCCCCGATTCGCTGGTCGCGATTACGGTGCGCTTTCGCGGCGTCGTGGACACCGCCGCTTTTTCGTGTGGCACCCGTTACGCCAACATCGGCACCTCCAAGGCCTCCGTCATTGCCAGCGACTTCCGCTTCTATGTCCACGACGTGCGGCTCGTGACCCGTCAGGGCGACACGGTGCGGGTGGCACTCCGCCCCGAGTCTCCGTGGCAGGATCGCGACGTGGCGCTCGTCGATTTCGAAAACGGGACCGCCTCGTGCGCCAACGGCACGCCCGAGACGCGCGATGCCGTTGTCGTGATGGCCCCGCCCAATGACTATCGAGGCGTCGTCTTCGCGCTCGGCGTGCCGTTCGCGCGCAACCACGAAGACCTCGCCAGTGCGCCGCCGCCGCTGTCGCTGTCACAGCTGTTCTGGGCGTGGCAGTCGGGACACAAGTTCCTGCGCGTCGACCTCCGCGCCACGGCCGCCGACTCCGCCGCCACGCCGTGGGTCATTCATCTCGGAAGCACCGGCTGCACGAAGGCGACGCCCGCGGCTACCGGCCCAGCATCCTGCGCGCATCCGAACCGCGCGACCGTCTCGCTCCCCGGCTTCGATCCCGCCAAAGACGTCGTGATCGCCGATCTCGCGTCGTTGCTGTCCCGTGCCGATGTGCGCCGCAACCAGCCGGCGACCGCCGCCGGATGCATGTCGGCCGATACCGATCGCGACTGCGGGGCGCTCTTTTCTTCCCTCGGACTGACGCACACGGCCGGCACCGGCGACGATACGCCGCGATTCTTCCGGATCGGGCAGCGTTCGGCGATGTCGGTCGGCGCGTCGAAGTAGTACGCAATGCTACGCCGACGACACTTCGGGCTCCTGGCGGCAGGTGGACTGCTCCTGGCACTCCTCGCACCACCGCGAGCAACGGGCCAGAACGCGGTCTCAGACTGGGTGTGGGCACTGCCCAAGGGTTTTCCGACACCGAACGTGCCGGCCGACAATCCCATGTCGGCCAGCAAGGTGGAGTTGGGTCGACATCTCTTCTACGACACACGGTTGTCCGGGAACGGCACCTTCAGCTGCGCCAGCTGTCATGCGCAGCGGCTGGCCTTTACCGACGGCCGCGCGCGTGCCATCGGTGCCACGGGAGAGATGCATCCACGGGGGAGCATGGGCTTGGCCAACGTGGCGTACAGCCCCGTGCTCACCTGGGCCAATCCCGGCATGAGGTCACTTGAACAACAGGCCATCGTGCCGATGTTCGGCGACGATCCGGTGGAGCTCGGGCTGCAAGGACAGGAGCGGGCGCTCCTCCAGCGCGTCGGCACCGACCCACGTTATCAGAAGCTCTTCGCGGCCGCATTTCCGGGCGGCCAGGAGCTCGTCACGCTCGACCGCATCGTCAAAGCGATCGGTGCGTTCGAGCGCACGCTGATCTCCGGCCGGTCGCCCTATGACGCATACAAAGGCGGTGCCTTGCGCGCCATCAGTGCGGCGGCGCGACGCGGCGAAGAGCTGTTCTTCTCCGAGAAGACCGAGTGCTTCCACTGTCACGGCGGCTTCAACTTTACCGGGACCAGTGACTTCGTCGGCAAGGGCTTCGCCGAGATCGAGTTTCACAATACAGGCCTCTACAACATCGATGGAAAGGGTGCGTACCCGGCGCCCAACACCGGTGTGCATGCGGTCACCGACAATCCCGACGACATGGGGCGATTCAAGGCACCGTCGCTGCGCAACATCGCCGTGACCGCCCCCTACATGCATGACGGAAGCATCGCCACGCTCGAAGCTGTGCTGGCCCACTATGACGTCGGCGGTCGCACCGTCCGCCGTGGACCACATGCCGGCGTCGGATCGACGAATCCCTATCGCGCCGAATTCATGAAGCGCATCGGATTCACGCCGCGCGAAAAGCTGGACATGCTCGCGTTTCTGCGAGCACTCACCGACAGCACGTTCCTGACCGATCCCCGCTTCTCGAATCCCTGGAGTATCCGATGAAGACCACGCGTACGCAGTCCCGCTCGCGCTCGGCTTTTCTTTCGCTCGCCATCGTCGCGGCACTGATGACGACCGCATCCACCGGCGCGGCCATGCGACACCTCAAGCTCCTGCGTTCATTCCCGGCAGCCGACACCACCTTCACGTCGTCGCCAGACGCCGTGCGCCTCTGGTTCAGCGAGGCCACCGAACTCCCGGCAACGAAGATCGACGTCACGACTCAGGCGGGCGCCGCGGTGATGACGGCCGCGCCGACGCGTGCGGCCGAGAAGGGTGCGCCGGCGGTTGCGATGTTCAAGAGCCCGCTCACGGCAGGCGGATACAAGGTGACGTGGAAGGCGATGTCGAAGGACGGTC
>CAMBRJ010000260.1 GCA_945870175.1 Gemmatimonas phototrophica | reverse complement strand
GGCATTGCAGCGCGCGCGCGCGGAGCTGGAGGAGTTCCGTGATGTGATGGAAGGCGCGATGCTACCGGGCTCGGTGGAGCTGCGCTTGAAGGAAGGCGCCCGTGACCCCGAAACGGTGCAGGCGATCTCGCGGCGATTGCAGACGTATCCGGTGGTCGAGGAAGTGCGCTACGGTCGCGAGTGGGTGGAGAAACTCTATCGCATCCGCAACATTGCCGGCATCGCCGGGTCGGTGCTCGGGAGCGTGTTCGCCCTGGTGGCGATCATCATTATCGGGTCCACAATCCGTATGGCGATCCTGGCGCGCACCAAGGAAATCGAGATCATGCGACTAGTCGGCGCGACGAACCATTTCGTGCGCCTGCCGTATCTGATCGACGGCACACTCAAAGGACTCGCTGGGGGCGTCATCGCGGCGGCCCTGGCGTGGACGGCCGTGCAGCTGGTTTCGAAGAACCTCATGGCCGCGCAGTTCTTCAATGTCGAACAGGTCATGCTTGGCATCGCTGCCGGTGGCGTGTTAGGGCTCGTGGGGAGCTGGTTGTCGGTGGGTCGCCACCTGCGCCGCGTCTGGCGCGACGCGTAGTGCGCGCCTTCGGATCGCTCGCGATCGTCGTGGCGGTGGCCGGGGCGGCATTGCTTGGCACCCCGGCCGTTGCGCGGGCCCAATCGACCGGCGCGGCGGAACAGCGGCTGCGTCAACAGCAGGACGAGCTCGACAAGTTGCGGAAGGAGCGCGCCGACCTCGAGAAGAAGATGGCCGAGTTGCAGCGCAGTGCGCGCACGTTGGTCGATGAAGTGAACAATCTCGAGGCGCAGCGCAAAGCGACGGCACGGCTCGTGGGCGCGCTCGATCAGCAGCTCGAGACCATCAACACCGAAGTCATCAAGGCCGGCTCCGGCCTGATGAAGGCGGAGCGCGAGCTGGTGAACAAGCGGTCCGCGCTGCAACATCGCATGGTGAAGATCTACAAGCGCGGCAGCCTGTACGACGTGGAGGCGATGCTGTCGGCGCAGTCGTTCGCCGGATTGGTGGCTCGCTACAAGTATCTGCACGAACTGGCGCTCCACGACCGCGGTCTCGTGCGACGGGTGGAAGGACTGCGCGATCAGATCATTTCACAGCGGTTGCTGCTGGTGCGCCTGCAAGACGAAGTGGCGCGCAACCGTTCCGAAAAGGATCGCGAAGCGCGTCGGTTGGCCGCCCTCGAATCACGACGTCAGCGCAATCTGACCACCGTGCAGCAGACTGCCACACAAACGCGTGCGCGTCTCACGCAGCTGGCGCGCGACGAAGCCAAGGTGGCCGGCGTGATCGCGTCGTTGGAAACGGCGCGGCGCCGTGCCGAGATGTCGCCGAACGCGCGTCCGGCGGCGCCATCGAGTATCCGCACGTCGGACCTCGGGAAGCTCGACTGGCCGGTGGACGGCACGATCCTGTATCGCTTCGGGCGCGTGATCAATCCGAACAACACGACCACACGCTGGAACGGCATCGGCATTGGTGCGTCGGTCGGCACCACGGTGAAGTCGATTGCGGCCGGCGAGGTCGTGTTGGCTGACAACGTGGGGACGTACGGTCCCACGGTGATCGTGCAACACGGCGGCGGCGACTATTCGGTGTACGGATCGTTGTCACGCATCGACGTGCGCAAGGGGCAGCAGATTCCGAAGGGGCAGATGATCGGCACGGTGGGCGCGACCGACCCTGACCTGCCGCCGCACCTGCACTTCGAGATCCGCCCGAAGGGCCGCTCGGTGGATCCGCTGGAGTGGCTGCGCGGACAGCGGTAGACGCTGATATTGTTGGTCATGCCTGCCAAGAAATCCGCCACTGCCGCGCCCGCGAAAAAGGTCTCCGCCCGAAAGGCGCCCTCGCCGCCTGCCCCGTCGATTGCCGCACCCATCGTGGTCGATGCGGGCGACTGGACCAGGGACCGCGCCCCCCGTGGGGCGCATGTTTCCGTTGCGGGCGGGACAAGGGAGTAGGCGGCGCGGGCGCGTGAGATCAGCGCGACGGGGTCGCAGATCTTCACCAAGCAGGCGAACCGCTGGCTCGAGCGTGACATCGACGACGTCGAGGCAACGCGGTATCGCACGGCGATGACGGAGACGAAGGTACGCTGGACGTGCGCGCACGATTCGTATCTCATCAATCTCGCGTCACCTGATGACGCGCTGCGGGCCCGTTCGGTGGAGAGCTTCAGCGTCGAACTCCGTCGATGCCACGCGCTTGGGCTCGACGCGCTGGTGTCGCACCCCGGCAATTACATGGACGACCGCGCGAGCGGGATTGCGCGCAACGCCGAGGGCATCACTGCCGCGCTCGAAGCCGAAGTGGGGCCCACTCGCTTGCTGATGGAGCTCACGGCCGGTCAGGGCACGGTGCTGGGATCGACGTTCGGGGAAATGGCCGACCTGCTGTCGCGCATTCCGGCAGCGCTGCGCCGACGCGTGGGTGTGTGTCTGGACACCGCGCACATCTGGGCCGCGGGCTACGATCTCGTCACCGACTACGACGGCGTGTTCGCGCAATTCGGCGACCTGCTGGGCTTCGAGACCCTCGGCTGCCTGCACCTGAATGACTCGAAGGCCAAGCTGGGCTCACACCTCGACCGCCATGAACTGATTGCCGAAGGCACGATCGGCGAACAGGCATTTCGCCGCATCATGACCGACGAGCGGATGGCCACGACTCCGAAGGTGATCGAAACGCCCAAAGGGGACACGCCGGCGGAGACGGACGGAAGGATGCTGCGGTTGCTCAGGAGTTATGCGGCGGGGTGAACGGCGCACAGCAAACTCCCTAGGAAGCAGGGGGGAGGGTATCAGGGGGCAGGAGGCAGGAACCGCGCGCGGTTCACCTCCTTCCTCCGCCCTGATACCCTCCTCCCTGCTTCCTAGGGAGTTTGCCGTTCGTCACGGCGCGATCGTGTAGTTGAAGGTCACGTCGATGTCCGTTTCGCCCGTGCACGTGGTGGCCGTTGCCACCTTGGGTGCCGAGTCGTAGTGGCAGAGCACCAGGCGCATGGTGCCGTTCCCCGCCGCGGTACCGGTCACCGCCGCGGCAAAGCGCACCCCGAGCGGACGGTTCTGGCTGTCGACGTCCGTCGTGGTGATGGTGACACCGTTGCCCGTCACCGTGTAGAACACACGATGCTCGTTGCTTTCTTTCGTCACTTCATCGGTGATGTTCTCGACAGGCGACGCCAGACGATTCTCGAACTTCACCACGCCGCTGTAGGTCACGCCCTTGACCAAGGCCGGCACGCCGACCTGAGCGGTCGGGGCCGTCGGCCCGTTTCCATCGCTGTCATCGATATAGGTCGTGAGAACCGCGCCCGCCGGTGACGTCAGCGCGAGCGTGACGCGCGAGATCGTCTCTTCCTCCCCGCCAGGAGCGGTCGAAGAATCACCACAGGCTGACGCGACGAGCGCGAGCGCTCCGCTTCCAAGCATGATCATGCGACGGGATAGACGCTGAAAAACCATGACACGACTCCATCGGACAGGCAGAGGGGAAAGAGATCGAATGCGACGCCCCTGCGTCATCGGCATTCGTGGTGCGGCGCTAGGACGTGCGAAGCGACGACATCCGGGGGCCCACGTGACGCGGTTCACCATGGCATGGTGAGGCGAACGACCACATCGCGACCGGCATCATTTACAAAGAGCCGATAGCGACTGAGATAATCACGATAGCGCGTGTCGAGCGCGTTATTCATCGAGAGCGACAGCGACGCCTGGCGACCCAGCACCGAGAGCGTGCGGCTTCCGGCTTCGAGTTGCAGCAGCGCGTATCCTGCCGTGGGAAGTGTGTAGACCGTCCCTTCTGGTACGCCGTCCTGCTTGCGAACCATCTGCGTGCCGGCGCCGACATACCACTCGCCCAGTCGCGCACGTCGCCCTTGCAATCGCGTGGTCACGGACAACCGGTCGGCCGGCATGTCGAAGAGCGGCCCTCCGTTCAGTCGATCCGTCCCACGCACGGCCGTCCCGTTCGCGATGAACTGCCAGCGCGTTCCTGGATTCCACGTACTCGAGAGCTCGACGCCGCGGAGAGACGCGTCGGTTTGCGCGTACCGATAGCCGGGGAAAGCCCCGCGGATCGTTTGCACCGGGGCGCCGGGCCGGAGAAACATGAAGCCGGCGATGCGATTGGCGTACGAGGCGGCCTCGAGCTGCAGCGACGGCCGATTGTAGCGGACGGTGGCCTCCACGCCCTGCGACCGTTCGGGGGTCAGCGCGGCGTTGCCAAGCTCGTACTGCGCCGTGCCATGATGCACGCCCTGCGCGTAGCGCTCGTTGACGGTCGGCGGCCGCCAGGCGCGGGCCACACGCACCGCGACGTCGAGCCCATCGGCCAGCAAGTACGCTGCGCCAGCGGACCCTGACAGGTCCTTCCACGTACGCGTGCCGGCCGGACTGCGGATACCCTGATCTCCATACGCAATCGTGGTCTGCGAGATCGCGTCGCCCCGCAGTCCGGCCGTCAGCGACAGTCGTCCAAGCGCCAGCTCTTCTTGCGCGTAGATCGCTCCCTGCCACAGATCAAAGCCGGGAATAAGGAACGCCTTGCCAAGTGTCTGATTGCCCTGCGCCAACGCACTGACGCCGACCGTTCCCTTCACCCCGCGAACGCGCTGATGCGTCCAGCGCAGGTCCAGCGAATTGCTGAAGAGTTTCAGATTGAACGCCGCCACGTCGCGGAATCGCAAGGGGCCATGGTTGTCGTATTCCCGACGATGATTGTATTGCAGCCCGTACACGACCTCGAACTCACTCTCGCGCGGGGCCGAAAAGGTGAGCCGGGTGCGAAACGTAGTGTGGTTCACCCGCTGGCTTGGGCGACCGATGCCGTACGTAAACGCGGAGTCGTCGGGCGGCGACATCATCGCCCGCGCGAGATCGTCGGCATTGCCGACATGGGCCTGGCGCAAGATGCCGAGTTCGGTGCCGAAAC
>CAMBRJ010000259.1 GCA_945870175.1 Gemmatimonas phototrophica | reverse complement strand
GGGCGGTGTGTAGCCGCGACCCCGTAGGTTCGCGCGAACGAGCTGTTGCTTTTGCAGTTGCAGTTACGATCCTACATCCACGCGCCGGCCCCCGATCCACACCGAATGCTGCTTCCGCACATTCGAAATGCGCTCCAGCGGATTCGCGTTGAGCACCACGAAGTCCGCCCACTTCCCCGGCTCCAGCGTGCCAAGCTCACGGTCGATGCGCATGCATCGCGCCGCGTCGCGAGTAGCCGCGGCGAGCACGGCGCGCGGCGTCATCCCCGCCTCCACCATCATCTCGAGCTCCATCAGTTCGAAGTAGCCCTGAACGCGTCCCATCGGGCCCGTGTCGGTGCCCATCGCGATGCGCACGCCGGCGTCGGACAGCGCTTTGAGATTCCGCATCGCCACCGGCAACTGCTTCTTGTACTGCTGCGCGGCTGCATTCGTACGCGTGGATTCCATGCGCGCCGGCTGCTGCAGCGTGGCCATCCACGCTTTGTTCGCGTGCGCCAGAAACAGGGAATCGGAAAAGAACGACGGCGTGCTTTCGTACACGAACGTGCTCACTTCGCGCATCAGCGTGGGCGAATAGCACACGTTCTTTTCGCGCAGCGACGTCGCGAAGGCGTTGGTCACCGGCACGTCACGCACACTGTGCGCGATGAAGTCGGCGCCGCTGTTCAACAGATCCACCGCGTCGGCGAAGTAATACATGTGCACCGCGAGGCGCAGTCCGCGGGCGTGCGCTTCGGTGATCACCGCGCGATACACGTCGGGCGTCATCTTGGGGCTAGCGCCGAGGTTATCGTCCACGCGGATCTTGGCGATGTCCACCTGTTGCGTGGCTACACCGGCTACCTGCGTACGCGCTTCGTCGGGCGTGGTGGGCGTGAGCACGGGGCCGGCCACGAACACGCGGGCACCGAGCGGCGGTGCAAGTGGTTTGCCGTCACGTCGCGCGTTTCTCGCATCGAACACCGGCGCCGGCTCACCGCCCAGTGAGTACACCGTGGTCACACCGTACGCGGCGTACGTGGCCAGCTCCGCCACACTGTTCGCGTGGCCATGACTGTTGATGAGCCCCGGCATGATCACTTTGCCCGTGAGCACCACGCGCTGGGCCCCATTCGGAATTGCGACTCCCGCCGATGGACCCGCCGCGACCACGCGGCCATCGCGCACCACCAGCGTGGCATTCGCGATCGGGGCGCGGTCGGTGCCGTCGATGAGCGTGACGCCCGTAAAGGCGGTCACGGACTGCGCGTGCACCGCGTGGACAGGAGCCAGCGCCGACAGCACGGCGAACGCAGCAAATGGAGCGAGACGGCGGGTCATGGGGCACCGTGTGCGGGAAGTGATCGGCCAAACAGCCAGCGCGCATCGGCGATCGTCAGCAGATTGACACCGACGCACGTTACTACACGAAACGCCTGTTCGCCCTTCCGCCCCCACACTCGGAACGATCATGGTCAATCGCCGCGATTTCCTTGGCCTCTCCGCGGGCCTCGGTGCCACGCTCGGCCTCTCGCCCCGACTGCTGGCCGCCCTCAACCGCCTCCCCCAAGGGAAGCTGCTGCAGCGCGCCATCCCCAGCACCGGCGAGATGATCCCCGTGATCGGACTGGGCAGCTCGGCCACCTTTGCCACGGTCGCGCGAGCGGAAGACGCCAGCGCCCTCAAGGCCGTCTTTCAGGCCATGGCCGATCGCGGCGCTCGGGTGTTCGACACGGCGCCGAGCTACGGCGCGTCCGAAGTGGTGGCCGGCGGCATCGTGAACGACCTCGGCATCGCCAACACACTGTTCTGGGCCACCAAGGTGAACGTGGCCGGGCGCGGCGGATCGGCGGCCGATCCGGCGGCGGCGCGCGCGCAGATCGAGAAGTCGTTGGCGATCTTCAAGCAGCCCAAGATTGATCTCATTCAAGTGCACAACATGGGCGACCCGGCCACCCAGCTGCCCATCGTGCGCGAATTCAAGAAGGCCGGCCGCGTGCGCTACGTGGGCATCACCACCACGTTTCCCAATCAGTATGCGCAGCTCATTGAAGTCATGCGCAACGAGCCGCTCGATTTCATCGGTGTGGACTACGCGGCCGACAATCGCGACGTGGAAGAGGTGATCCTGCCGCTCGCCATCGAAAAGAAGATCGCGGTACTCGCCTACGCGCCGTTCGGCCGCACCAGCCTCTTCCGTCGCGCCGCAGGAAAGGAACTGCCCGCCTTCGCCAAGGAGTTCGACGCCACCACGTGGGCGCAGTTCTTCCTCAAGTTCACGCTTTCACATCCGGCCATCACGGCCGTCACGCCGGCCACGAGCCAGGCCAAAAATATGCTCGACAACATCGGCGGCGGGATCGGTCGACTGCCCACTGCGGCGCACCGCAAACAGATCATCGAGTTCGTGGACGCACTCCCCGCACTGCCGGGGCGTTGATCTCATGATCTTCCAATCAGGTGTGCTGGCGCGTATTCGCACCAGCGTTGGCGCAAAGCCCGGCGAAGGCGCCGTGCTGCTCTGGGCCACGGCGTACTACTTCCTCGTGCTGTGCGCGTACTATGTGATCCGCCCAATTCGCGATGACATGGGGGCCGCCAGTGGGGCCGAGAATTTGGCGTGGCTGTTCAGTGGCACCATGGTGGGCATGCTGCTGGTGCATCCGCTGTATACGTCGCTCGTGTCAAAGCTGCGACGTCGCGCGTTCATTGCGTGGACGTACCGGTTCTTCATCGTCAACCTGATCGCGTTCTATCTCGTGTTCCGTTCGGTGAACGCCGAGCAGGCGATCTGGGTGGGACGCGTGTTCTTCATCTGGACGAGCATCTTCAACCTGTTCGTCGTGTCGGTGTTCTGGTCGCTCCTCACCGACGTGTTCCATCCGAGTCAAGGCAAACGCCTCTTCGGCGTCGTCGCCGTTGGCGGCACCATCGGCGCCATGCTCGGCGCATCGATCACGACCGGATTAGTGGGCGTGCTCGGTCCGCTCAATCTGATGCTCGTGTCCGCGGTGATTCTCGAACTCGCCGTGCGCGCGTCGCACGTGCTCGATCGCGCCGAGTCCGGCATGCGGAGTGTCGAAGCAGAAACCGAGGCCGCGGTCTCACCGACCACGATGAACGTGACGGCCGCGGATTCGTCACAGGACGTGATCGGTGGCGGCATGTTCGACGGAATTAAGCACATCATGTCGTCGCCCTATCTCATGGGCATCGCGTCGCTCATTCTGTTCTACACGATCTCGTCGACGTTTCTGTACTTCCAGCAAGTTGACGTCGTGGCCCGCGTGTTCGGCGACGACCGAGCGGCCCGCACGCGCGTGTTCGGCGCGATGGATATTGCCGTCAACGCACTCACGCTGCTGGCGCAGCTGTTCCTGACCGGCCGCTTCATCAAGTGGCTCGGCATCGGCGCGGCGTTGGCGTTTCTGCCGCTCATCACCATGATCGGCTTCGGCGTCATGGGCTTCGTGCCGGCGCTCGCGGTGCTGATCGGCTTTCAAACCATTCGACGGGCCGGCAACTTCGCGATTCAGCGTCCGGCGCGGGAAGCACTGTTCACCGTGCTCGGTCGCAGCGACAAGTACAAAGCCAAGAATTTCAGCGATACCTTCGTGTACCGGCTCGGCGATCAGGTCGGCGCGTGGTCGTACACCTGGATGGGAATGCTCGGCCTGAGTCTGTCGGGGCTGGCCCTGAGCATGGTGCCGCTGTCGATCGCCTGGCTGGCGCTGACCATTTGGCTGGGCCGCACGTACAAGGCGCGGGAGCAGTCGCCGAGGTAGGCTCGCGGGCGTAGCTTCGGGCATGCTCACTTCATTCCGCCTGTCGTCGCGGGTCCGCGCGGCCGCGCTCGTGGTCGCCACCGTGGCGGTGTCGGTCGCCGCCACGCGACGCGATACCACCAGCGCCCCCGCCGACCCCGCCGCCGAGTTCCTGGCGGCGCTCCGCGCTCACTGCGGCAAGGCCTTCGCCGGCCAGCTCGTCAACCCGCAGCCAGCCGACAGTGGCATGCGCGGACAGGCGCTGGTGATGCACGTGCGCGGCTGTGGCGACACGGTGCGCGTGCCGTTTCATGTGGGCACCGATCGGTCGCGCACGTGGGTGTTTACGAAGACGGCCGCCAGCGTGCGGCTCAAACACGATCACCGGCATGCAGACGGCAGCGAGGATCAGGTCACGCAGTATGGCGGCGACGCGCGCGCCGGAGGCACTGCCCAGTCGATGGCCTTTGCCGCCGACTCCTTCACGGCGGCGTTGCTCCCAGCGTCGCGCACCAACGTGTGGACGGTGGAGGTGACGCCCACCCAGTTCGTGTATCAGCTCACCCGAACGGGGAGCGACCGTCGGTTCCGCGTGGAGTTTGACCTCACCAAGCCGGTGGCGGTTCCGCCGGCACCGTGGGGAAGCAGATAAGCCGAACTTATGGCAAAATGCCGCTATGCTGGCGTTTTACTGACGCTTTACTGTGCCGATAAATGATCGATTTAGCGAGTGGACTGCGTCGCGGTGGGCGCGTATACACACACCGCGTCGGCCCCGTCACTGAGCTGTACCGTCCCTTCCAGCGCCATCCCCAGCTTCTGCAGCAGCCGAATCGACGCCGCGTTCTCCGGCGACACGATGGCCACGATGTGCGGCAGGTCGAGGGTGTCGCGCGCATAGGAAAGCGTGGCCGAGGCCGCTTCAAAGGCATAGCCCTGGGCGCGGTAGTCCGGCAGGAACGCGAAGCCGATGTCCACGTCGGGCAGCGTCTCGCGTCGTAAGAGCCCACACATTCCGATCGACACCCCGCTGTCCCGCCGCGCCACGCGATACAGGCCGAACCCGTGCGCGGCGTACGACGCCATCGGGCCCGTCTCGAGATAGCGCCGCGCATCGTCCAGCGTCCGCACGCCCCGGTCCCCGATGTAGCGCAGCCAATCGGGATCGGTGAGCAACGCCACGATGAACGCCGCGTCGTCGAGGGTAAACGGGTCGAGCCGCAAGCGCGCGGTGGCGATGAGGGGGGGATCCATCGCAGGTTGCACTATCGTCATGGCGAGAAGGTACA
>CAMBRJ010000258.1 GCA_945870175.1 Gemmatimonas phototrophica | reverse complement strand
AGGCTCTCGAAACCGCTCCCGAACACCGCATCATTCCCAAGCGGATTCGGACTCGTCACCGCCGAATGACCGCTCGGACTCGTGGCGATCGGCGGCATCGTCGGACCGGTGCCCAGCGGATTCGCACCAAGCCCACTCGGCGTCGCGATCGTGCCCAGCCCCTGTGTCACCGATTTCGCGCTCCCCGTCAGCCGTGGCGCGATCCCCGTCACCTGGGCGTTCGGGGTCCGACGGTTTCGGCCCATGCGGAAGCTCAATTCGAAGTCCGCCGGGTTCGTCGCCGCCGCCTTCGCCACCTCGAACGTCACTTCGTTGCCGTTCACCAGCTCGGTGAGATGCTGGTCGAAGGTCCGCATGCCGTACTGCCCGCCATCGGCGATGTAGTCGCGAATCTCGGCGATCGTACCCTCGGCGATCAGATCGCGAATCGTCGACGTCACGATCATCACTTCGCACGCCACCACACGCCCCTGCCCGTTCGCGCGAGGCAGCAGTCGCTGCGACACCACCGCGTGCAACGACTCGGCCAGGCGCATGCGTACCACCGTCTGCTCTTCCGGCGGGAACATCGCGACGATGCGCATGATGGTGCTCTGCGCATCGGGCGTGTGCAGCGTCGAGATCAGCAGGTGACCCGTCTCCGCCGCCTTCATCGCCGTGTCGATCGTTTCCGCATCGCGCATCTCACCGATCAGAATCACATCCGGATCCTGACGCAGCGCCGCACGCAATCCCATGCGAAAGCTCTCGGTGTCGATGCCCACTTCACGCTGGGTGACCGAACTCTTCAGGTCGGCGTGAATGAACTCGATCGGGTTCTCAAGCGTGAGAATGTGCTTCTCGTACGAGGCATTGATGGCGTTCACCAGCGCCGCCATCGTGCTCGACTTGCCGGAGCCGGTCACGCCCGTCACCAGTACCATCCCGCGCTCCGTGTGCGCGATGCGATCGAGCACCGACGGGAGCTTCAGTGACTGGAACGTCGGGACGTTCTCGGGGATCACGCGCATCACGATCGAATGCGTCGCACGCTGCCGCATGATGTTCACGCGAAACCGACCCACACCCGGCGAGTGCCACGCGCAGTCATGGTCCTTCAGCGAGTCGATCGTGGAGCGTTCGGCATCCGACATCATGAAGTGCAACGCGATGGCGCGCGTCTGCTCGGCGGTGAGGGCCTGCTTCGTCAGCACCACCAGGCGGCCGTCGATGCGCGCGCGCACGACGTCTCCCGCCTTGATATGCACGTCGGACGCCCCGCGTTCGACTGCCGCCTTGATGATTCGCTCGATCGCCACGGTGCCTGCTTCAGAGAGCTACGGGAGGTGGGCGGCCCCGAATGGCCCGCATCGAGGTCCACGACGTGGCGCCGCGGCGTGCCCGCATGCCAGCGCCGCCAGTTGTCTTCGAACCGCTCGAGTCCACGCCGCGGACCCGTATTGAATACATCCAGCACGGCACCACGCCGATGATTCCAGATTCACGAATCCCGCCGCGACCCGTCATGCACCCGTGCTCCCCGCGCTACGGTGACGACGATCACCCCGGCGGGGAGCAACGCCAGCCGATCGCCCGCATCACGCGAGGAGCTCCGTCGGAACGGTCACCGCGTCGAGGCCCATGTAACCGCGCACCTCCCGCATGGTCTCGCGCGCGATGCCTCGCGCCGTGTCCGCCCCGCCGGCCAGTGCGTCGAGCACCCGCTGCGGCTCGGCGTCCAGCGCCTCGGCCCGCCGACGGATCGGCGTGAGTTCCTGCACCATGCTTTCCTGCAACACCTTCTTGCAATCCATGCACCCCCAGCCGGCACTGCGGCACTGCCCATCGACCTGCGCCACCGTCTCCTCGCGGCTGAAGGCCTTGTGCAGCTGGAAAATGTTGCACACCTCGGGACGACCGACATCCGTCTTGCGAACGCGCTGCGGATCGGTCATCGCCGGACGCAGCTTCGCCCAAATCTCGTCGTCGGTCTCCATCAGGCCGATCGTGTTCCCCAGCGACTTCGACATCTTCGACTGCCCATCCAGCCCCATGATGCGGCGCGTCGGCGTGAGCAGCGGCTTGGGTTCGGGGAAATACTCCTGCCCGAACTTCGCATTCCACTTGCGCGCCGTATCACGCGCCAGCTCGAGATGCTGAATCTGATCTTCACCGACCGGCACGGAATCGGCGCGATACAGCAGGATGTCGGCACTCTGGAGCACGGGATACATCAGCAGCCCGGCGGGAATACTCTCCACCTTCGACGACTTGTCCTTGAACTGCGTCTGCCGCTCGAGATCCCCAAGGGGCGTCAGCGTCGTGAAGATCCACGAGAGCTCGGTGTGCTCGGGCACATCGCTCTGCACGAACAGCGCCGCCTTGGCGGGATCGATGCCTGCCGCCAGCAACGACTTGGCCATCCCCCAGCGCCGCGCCCGCAGAACCGCCGGATCATACGTGCCGGTGATCGCGTGATAATCGACGACACAGAACAGGGCACCAGGATGGGTCTCCTGAAGCTGGACCCAATTCTTGACGGCGCCGAGATAATTGCCGATGTGGAGTTCGCCCGAAGGCTGGATGCCGCTGAAGATGCGTGACATCCTTCAAACGTACCCACCATGTTTTTCTCCAGCAACGCACCACGATCCGAATGACATCGCCCGCACACCCAAAACGACAGGACTGGCGCGACGCCGCCATCGCCGCCGCCGACACGGCCGCACGGTTCATCGCGCACGAAGCGATGTCGCACCGGACTCTGGCCTGGGAGGAGAAAAGCGCCACGGACTTCGTGACTCGGGTTGATGTCGGGGCCGAGGAGCGCATTCGTGACATGCTCGCCGCGCGCATTCCAGGCATTCGCATGGTGGGCGAAGAGTTGAGTGCTGACGCGCGCCCCGATGACGGACTGGTCGCGATCGTCGATCCGCTCGACGGCACCACCAACTTCCTGCACGGTTTTCCCAACTACGGCGTGTCCATCTGCATCGCGCTCGATGGGGTACCGCAGGCCGGTGTCGTACACGATGTCGCGCGCGGCGGTGTCCTGTATGCGACGGCCAGCGATGGCGCCTTCCTGGACGGCCACCGCCTGCAGGTATCCACCACCACATCCCCGGCCCGCGCCCTCATCGGCACCGGCATCCCGTTCAAAGACGTCTCCCAAGCCGACCGCTACCTTCGCCAGCTCCGGCGTCTCATGCCCATCGTCTCCGGGGTGCGTCGCGCCGGGTCGGCGGCGCTCGACCTCTCCGACGTGGCCCGCGGCCGCTTCGATGGATTCTGGGAGCTCTTCCTGAACCCGTGGGATCTGGCCGCCGGCGTCCTGCTCGTGCGCGAGGCCGGAGGCCGCGTCACCGACCTCGCGGGACGCGACGCGCGCCTCACGGGTGGGCCAATTGTCGCCAGCAACGGTATTCTTCACGACTGGTTCCTTGATATGCTCAACGACCGCGACGACACCACCACCGTTCCCGCCCCCGACCCCGCCTGATCGTGTCTCTCGTCGAATGCGTCCCGAATTTCTCTGAAGGCCGCGACCCTGCGGTGATCGCCGCGATTCGCGACGCCATCGCCAGCACACCCGGCGCCCACGTGCTCGATGTGTCCAGCGACCCGTCGCATCATCGCACGGTGATCACCTTCGTGGCGTCGCTCGAGGCGGCCGTCCCCGCCGCCTTCGCCGCGATGAAAGTCGCCCAGGAGCGCATCGATCTCACCACACATCAGGGTGAGCATCCGCGCATCGGGGCCACCGATGTCGTGCCGTTCATTCCCCTCGAAGGCGCGACCATGGAGCACTGCGTCGCGCTGGCGCACGAGCTGGGCGCGCGCGCGTGGGGCGAGCTGGGAATTCCCGTGTACCTCTACGAGCGGGCGGCCACGACGCCCGCGCGCGAGAATCTCGCCGATGTGCGTCGCGGTGAATTCGAAGGGCTGCGCGAGGACATCCGTACGAATCCTGCCCGGAAGCCCGACTTCGGTGCGAACGAACTCCATCCCACCGCCGGCGCTACGGCCGTGGGGGCGCGTCCGTTCCTCGTGGCCTACAACGTCTATCTGGGCGACGCGACGCAGCTCCCCGTCGCCAAGGACATCGCAAAGGCGATTCGCGGGTCGTCGGGCGGCCTCCGCTACGTCAAGGGCCTCGGCATGGAGGTCGACGGACAAGCACAGGTGTCGATGAACCTGGTCGATACCGAGAAGACCCCACTGCATCGCGTCTTCGAGATCGTGAAAGCGGAAGCCGCCGCGCACGGGGTGTCCCCCACGTGGAGCGAGATCGTCGGCTTGGTCCCCGAGCGCGTGTTGCTCGAAGCCGGCGCGCGTCACGTGCAGCTGCGTGGGTTCTCCAAAGCCATGCTGCTCGAGACCAAAGTGCGAGAGGTCATCGCCGGCGGCGAGGCACTCGAAGGCTTCATGGCGCGCATCGCCGACGCCTCACCCACGCCGGGTGGCGGCAGTGTGGCGGCGCACGTCGGTGCCCTCGGCGCCGCGCTCGCCCAGATGGTCGCTGGGCTCACGATCGGCAAGAAGAAGTACGCCGCCGTGGAGGAACAGATGAAACAGCTCACCATCGGCGCGTACACGCTGCGCCGCCAACTCTCCGAGCTGGTGCAGCGCGACGCCGACTCCTACGAACGCGTGCGGACGGCCTACCAGATGTCGAAGGAGCCCGAACACGCCATCGCGCGCGCCGATGCCATTCGCGAGGCGCTGGTCTTCGCGTCGCGTGTGCCGCTCGAAACGGCGCAACTCGCCGTGCAAGTGGCGGGCATCGCGGCCACTGTCGCCGAATTGGGCAACAGCAACGCGGTCACCGATGCCTGCGTGGCCGCATTGATGGCGGAAGCGGCCTGTAAGGGCGCCGTGCTCAACGTCCGGATCAATGTCGCCTCGCTCGACGACGAGGGCACGACGATTGGGGCGGAGCTGGCCTCGGCGGCCCGCGCCTGCCTGGATGCGGCGTCGGTGCACGCCCGCGCAGCGGAAGCGGCAGCCGAGCGTGTGATGGTCCCGGCATGAACGGTTGGCGGACCGCCGTGCGCTTGGGTGCGGGGC
>CAMBRJ010000257.1 GCA_945870175.1 Gemmatimonas phototrophica | reverse complement strand
AAGGCACCGGCGCCGGCGTCTCGCACGCAGCGCATGGTGCGCATCGTGATGGATCTCCCGTCGCTGCTGCAGCGCGAGCAGACCTTCGCCCGCGCCAAGCAGCAGCGTGTCGTGTACGACCTTCTGGAGGCGCAGGGCGGCGCCGCGCCACTGGAGTCGTTGCGCGTGCAGGCCAACTGTAGCGCCGGCGTGTTCACGGCCATGGCCAAGCGCGGGCTCGTGGACATCCGTGACGAAGTGCAGCAACGCGATCCGTTTGCCGATCGCCCTGGAACGCTGCCGCCGCCCAATCCGAGTGCGGCGCAGCAGGAAGCGGTCCGTGCGATCCTCGCCGGTGATCCCGGACAGGTGTTTCTGCTGCATGGCGTCACCGGCAGCGGCAAGACGTTGGTATACATCGAGGTGTTGCGCGCCATTCTGCAGCAGCGCGACAAGACGGCCATCGTGCTGGTGCCGGAGATCGCGCTCACCTCGCAAACCGTCGATCGCTTCCGCGGCGCGTTCGGCGACGATGTGGCGGTGCTCCATTCGGGGCTGAGCGACGGCGAGCGACTCGATGCGTGGCAATCGCTGCGTCGCGGTGAACGGCGCATCGCCGTTGGCGCCCGCTCGGCACTGTTCGCACCACTCGAGCGCGTTGGCGTGGTCATCGTGGACGAAGAACACGAGAGCAGCTACAAGCAGTCGGAAACGCCGCGCTACCATGCACGCGAAGCGGCCATCGTGCGCGCGCGGATCGAAGGCGCCGTGGTGGTGTTGGGCAGTGCGACGCCGAGCCTGGAAACTTGGGAACGGGCCGATCGCGGCCAGGCGATCCGACTCACGCTTCCCGATCGCGCCGCCGGTGCGCAGCTCCCACCGGTGACCGTGGTGGACATGCGTGTGGAGTTGAAGCAGGCGGTGAAGGCGCGCAATCCCAACGCGCCGTTCGACGAAACACTGGGCGTGTTCAGCACGTCGCTGTTGGTGGCGCTCGAGCAGCGACTGGTGCGTGGCGAGCAGAGTTTGCTGTTGCTCAACCGTCGTGGCTATTCGTCGTTCATGCAATGCAACGCCTGTGGAGATGTCCCGGTATGTCCGCATTGCAGCATCTCGCTCACGTATCATCGCGTGCCTGAGATTCTCGTGTGTCACTATTGTCAGCATCAACAACCGGTGCCGGCGGTGTGCGCGCAGTGTTCGGCCGACACCATGCGTCGCCGTGGATTGGGAACGCAGCAGGTGGAGCGTGTGCTCTCCGAGCGCTTCCCGGAGGCGCGTATCGCCCGGATGGATGTTGATACCACCAGCGGCAAGTGGGCCCACACGCAGATTCTCGATCGCGTGGGTCGCGGTGAAGTCGACATTCTCCTGGGCACGCAGATGATCGCCAAGGGGCTCGACTTTCCGAATGTCACGCTGGTCGGCGTCGTCGATGCGGATACGGGGCTCAACCTTCCCGACTTTCGCGCCGCCGAGCGGACCTTTCAACTGGTGAGTCAGGTGGCGGGACGCGCCGGGCGTGGGCCCAAGGGGGGCGACGTGATCATTCAGACGCGCATGCCGACGAGTCACGCCATTCGCCACGCCATCACGCACGACGTGACCGGATTTGTACGTGAGGAGCTTGGCGCACGTCGGATGCCGGCCTATCCGCCCTTCGTGAGCATCGCCAATGTGATGGTGAGCGGGCTCGATCAGGCCGCGACCGCGGCGACGGCGGTGGCGGCGGCCGGCTGGGTCCAGCGCCTGGTCGACCGTCAGGGGCTGCGCGATCTGGTGTTCGTCGGCCCGGCGCCGTGTCCGATCGATCGCATCAAGGACCGCTGGCGGTGGCATTTTCTGCTGAAGTCGTCGCAGCCCAAGCTGATGACGCGCGTGGCGCGCTATATCGCCGAGCGCTGTCCTGTGCCGAAGCTGCACGAGCTCCGGCTCACCGTTGACCGCGACCCGGTGTCGCTGCTGTAGACGCCCCCTCTTTCCGTTTACTTTCCGGTATGTCGCTCAATAGCCTCTCGGCGATTCCGCCGTATGTGTTCTACGAACTCGACGCGCGTCGCAGCCGACAGCGCGCCGCCGGGAAGTTTCTGATCGACGTCGGCATCGGCAGCCCCGATGGTCCGATCCCTGATGTCGTGATCGAGGCGATGCAGCGCGCGGCGGCCGATCGGGCGCTAAGCGGCTATCCGTATTTTCGCGCGCACCCCGCGTACACGGCCGCCGTCGCGGCCTATGTGCATGCGCGCTTCGGTGTGACGCTCGATCCCGTCGCCGAGCTGTTGGCGTTAGCCGGTTCGAAGGAGGGGATCGCCGAGCTGATTCTGTCGCATACGAATCCGGGCGACGTGGTGTTGGTGCCCGAGGTGTACTACCCGGTGTACGCCCGCGCGACGCTCTTGGCCGGCGCGGTGCCGGTGTTCGTGCCGTTTCTGCCGGATGGCCGACTCGATCTCGAGGCGGTCGCGCCCGCCGACCTGGCGCGCGCGCGTGTGTTGATCGTGAACTATCCTGGCAACCCCACGACGTCGACGATCTCTCTGCAGGACTATGCGCAGCTGGTGTCGTTTGCCGAACGGCATGCGCTGTTGCTGATCAGCGACCTCGCGTACAGCGAGTTGTCGTTCGACGGGTATCGCGTGCCGAGTGTGCTGCAGGTGCCCGGCGCGTCGCGGGTTGCCGTGGAAATGCACACCTGCAGCAAGAGCTTCAATATGGCCGGTGTGCGCATCGCATTCGTGGCGGGCAAGCGGGAGGCGATTGCGCAGCTCGATGCTTATCGCTCGAACATCGGGTACGGTGTGAGCACACTGGCGCAGCTGGCCGGCGCGGCCGCGTTCACGCACCATGAAGCGATCGTGCCGCCGATTGTGGACGAGTACCGTGCGCGTCGCGATGCGCTGGTGGCGGCGATGCAGGCGGGGGGATGGGATGTGCAGGCCCCTCAGGCCACGATGTACCTCTGGCTTCCCGTGCCGGCCGGGTACGACGACTGGGGCTGGGTGGATGCCTTGCTGGAGGGGCCCGGCGTGGTCGTGACGCCGGGGATCGCATTCGGCGAGGCAGGGCGCGGGCGATTCCGTGTGTCACTGGTGCAGCCGGCCGATGTGCTGACGACTGCGGCCGCGGCGATCACCTCGATCGCCGCGGCCACGCCGACGCCCTGAGACGCGCCGCACGATCTCAGGGCGACGCCACGGGCAGGCCGGTTACTTGGCGGTGGCCGGCTTGGGTTCGCTGATGGCCATGTCCCACTGGACCTGTACTTCGTTCTCGATCGGGTTGACCGATGAGTCGAAGGCGACGCCGTAGTCCTTGCGATTGATGGCGAACTGACCGCGGAAGCGGCCGGCGCCCTTTTCGTAGAACACGGCCGTGGCCGGCACGACTATGCGCTTCGTGACGCCGCGGATCGTGAGATCGCCGGTGATGTTGAGCTTGCCGTCCGCCACCTTGGTGACACTGACCGACTTGAACAGGATCGTCGGGAACTTGGCGACGTCGAAGAAGTCGGGGCTGCGGAGATGATTGTCGCGCATGTCGACCCGCGTACTCAGGCTGGTCGCGTCGATGGTGATCGCTATCGTGGAGGCCGACCAGTTCGTGGCGTCGAGCGCGATATCGGCGTCCCACTTGCCGAAGAAACCGTGGGCGCTGATGAGGCGCGAGTCGGCCACGAAGTTGATCTGGCTGTGCGCCTTATCGATGACGTGGGGCGTGGCGTCGACGAACGGACGGGCGGCCATGAGCATCGGCAGCACCAGCGCGCCGGCGAGGAAACGTGAAGTCTTGGTCATGCGGTGTGCTCCGGTAAGCGGAATATGGTTCTAACAGTCATTGTTAGGCATGTGATATGCATCACAATAGTACATTACTAAGGTAATTGGACTTCTCAAGAAGGCAAGGAGCATTCGGGTTCTTGCCTTGTTCGCTGGTGCCGAGGTCGATGATCTTTCCGAAGTGAACCGCTCCAGACCGCCTGACGTCGACTCGGCGTTCGGGGTGGTCACCAACGCGCCGGATTTTCCGCACATCCGGCGACGGTTCATCGAGCGCGAGCAGGATGCGCGCGATCGCAATCCGACCAACCGTGATCACGCGTCGCGTGCCGGCACGTCGCCTTATCCGTTCCTTCCGATCACCTGATTGACGTGATGACGATTCCCATCGATACGACGGTTCCCGACGACGACGCGCCGCAGGTGGAGTGGGTTGACGCGACGGATGTGGCCATAGCCGACGCGGAGACGACTGACGTTGTCGTGCCGGAGGCGGTCATGCCCGATCGCGCCGACGCGCCGGTGTCCGAGATCACCGAGCGATTCCTGAAGGTGGTGCTCGCACATGTGCCGCTCGATCGCATCGAGGAATTGCACTTGTTCTCGCCGTTGCGGCAGGGGGGCGTGGAAACGGGGATCGCGGTGATCGCGGCGCGTGTGCCCCTCGTGGTCGTCGAGCCGCCGGCGGCACCGGAGCTGCCGTTTCACGACGACGGGATCGACGGCATCGACGGGATCGACGTGGCGACCGACGAGCCGGTGGCGCAGGAAGCGAGTGACGCTGACGCTGACGCCGAGGTCGAAGTCCTGCCCATCGAGGTGGACGAGACGCTGGATGTCGACGTGATCGCCGAGCCTGTCGCCGAGCCTGTCGCCGAGCCTGTCGCCGACGAGGAAGTCGACGAGGCAGAGGTGCTGGCCGATGCCGACGACGTGGCGGTGATCGAGACGACGCCGGTGCCGCGCCTCCGGCACACGGTGTACACGGCGCGCTATCGGCTCGTGCAGAAGGGGCCCGAGCGCGGCAAGTGGGAAGCCGACGTCGTGGCCGAAGCCGAAGCACCGCTGATCACGGTCGATCTGGTGGTGCGCGGTGTGCAACGGCGTGCGGGAGAGGAGTCGGAAATTGTTCGCTACTCGGCGCCGCAGCTGGCGCGTGCCGTCCGCGTGCCGTACCCCGCCGTCTGATTCGCACCGTGAGCCACCGCGCATGAGCGATTCGCACGACGCCACGACCAATGCGGCGGCCATGGCGGCGGACCGCGAGGCGTTTCGCGTCTTTTTGCGCGAGCACAATCTCCCGGCAACGGCGCAAC
>CAMBRJ010000256.1 GCA_945870175.1 Gemmatimonas phototrophica | reverse complement strand
CAGCCACGACGGGACGGGGAGTGGCTCGAGCAGTAGATGGGCGATGCCGTCGCACGCGGCGCCGAAACCCCAGATCGCCTCAAGGTCGGCCCGCAGATCGTACGTGAGACGCACGCCGCGTCCCGTTGCGCACACCTCGGCGGCCCGCGCCGCCACGTCCCCTTCGAGGCACCCGCCACTGATCGCGCCGGCCAGCACCCGTCCTTCGGCGTCCACCAACAAGCGGGCACCCGGCTGACGGTACGAACTGCCGTCGACCTGTACCAGCGTGGCCAGCGCGAGCGGCACCTCAGGGCGGGCCGCCATGGCTTCCGCCGCCGCGCGGGCAAGCTCGCGGAATTCGGTCACGCGGGAAGGACTGAGGCGCAGGGAGTCATGTCGGAACACGTTATCACGTGCCGGCACCGCCACAAGAGCCAGGGTACGACGGGCAATGAAGTACCAGATGACGCGGAGGCGCAGAGCGCGCAGAGTTCCCTGAGAATAACCATAAAAATGACTCTCTGCGTACTCTGCGCGCTCTGCTCCTCTGCGTGATCAGTTCATCCGAACCCGCGGCGAGTGACCACCCGAATGTTGTCCCAACTGGAAAGGGACGAACTGTAAGCAAGTACCCGCTTGCCGCAAGCAACCGCTTGCATTACCATCCGCACATGAACGACGATCACCGACATCGCATCCTCCACGCCGCCGCCAGGGTGTACGCCCAGCACGGCTGGCGCGGAGCGACGACGCGCCGGATTGCCGAAGAAGCGGGCGTGAACGAAGTCACGCTGTTTCGGCAATTTGGTTCCAAGGACGCGTTACTCGACCTCATGATGCGCGAGTGTTCGCGTGTCGAGCAGGATGCTACGTTTCCGCAGGAACCGGTCGACCCTGAGCAGGAGCTACTCGACTGGGTCACCGTGCACCACACCGCCCTCGTCGGCATGCGCGCTATCGTGCGCCAAATGATGGGCGATGCCGAGGAACATCCCGATGCGGCCGATTGCGCGACGCACGGCCCCAGTGCCGCCATGGCACGCGTGCGCGAGTACGTCGTGCGACTGCGTCGCCACGGATGGATCACGGAGTCTGGTGAGGCCTCACCTGGAGAAGTCCGGGCCGCCGCCACCATGCTGATGGGCGCCGTGTTCGCCGACGGGATGAACCGCGACATCATGCCCATGATGTTCACCCAGCCCGTGCCGGAAACGCTGCGCGCCTATGTGCGCATCTTCTTGCGTGGGGTCGGGGCGTTGCAGGAACAAGCGCACCGTGCAGCACGTACGATCGAACAGCAGTCGACCTCCACCACTGTCCCCGAATGATGTCTTTCGTCGGTGCGGGCGCGTTGCGCCGCATACTCAGATTCCCCGCGGCCAGCCTGATCGCCACGGGTGTGATACTCGCGATGGCGACGGTGCCACGTTTCGCCGCGGCGCAGCCCGCCGCGCCGTCTGGCGGCGCCCCGCGCCCGTTGTCCCTCGCCGAGGCGCTCACGCTGGCCACCGGCGAGAGCGAGCAGATCGCGATCGCCCGGGCCGGCTCGCTGCGTGCGCAGGGCCAGCTCGGCCAGGCGCGCTCGGCGCTGTTCCCGCAGCTCGCCACCACGATGAACTGGCAGAAGCAGCTGCAAAATCAGTTCGCGGCCATCTCGGAACGCTCAAGTCGCAACTCGAGTGGCGGCTCCGGCGGCAGCGACACCACGTCGGCGGCCGACAATCCCATCACGCGCATTTTTGCGTCGCAGTACAACTTCAACGTCGGGCTCTCGGCCTCGCAGCCGCTGTACGGCGGTGGCCGAGCCACGGCGAATATCCGCGCCGCGCGGGCCGCCCGCGAGTCGGCCGAGATCGGCATCACGAGCGCGCAGGCGCAGGTGCAACTCGACGTCACGCAGTCCTACTACGACGCGCTGCTCACCGATCGCCTGGTGGCGATCGCGGAATCATCGCTCGTGCAGTCGGAGCGCACGCTGCGACAGGTGCAGCTTACCCGCAACGTCGGGTCGGCGTCGGAGTTCGATTTGATTCGGGCCCGCGTCACGCGCGACAATCAGCGGCCGGGCTGGCTGCAGTCGCGCACCAATCGCGATTTGGCCTACGTGCGGTTGCGTCAGCTGCTCAATCTGCCGCCCGATCAGCCGCTCACGCTCACCGATAGCATTGCGGAGTCTCCCGTTTCGACACCGGTCGCCAATGTAGCGCCGATCACCACGGTGAATGTGAACGTGGCCGACGTGCTCACCATCGACCCGCAGGTGAAGGCCGCGGTATCGCGCGTGCTGGCGGGTAGCGACACCGGCATCGCCACGCGCGCCCCGGTGAAGCAGGCGCTCAAGGGCGTCGAAGTCGCGCAGCAGCAACTGAAAGCCACGAAGGCGCAGCGCCTGCCGTCGATCGGCGCGACGACCAACTATCAGCGTCTGGCGTACCCGGCCGGCATCTTGCCGAAAAGTCTTGGGGATTTCTTCCCGAATTGGACGGTCGGCATCGGCCTCTCGTATCCGTTCTTCACCGGCGGACGCCTGCGTGGTGAAGTGCAGGCGGCAGAAGCGACCGTGATCGAAGCGCGGCAGCGGTTGCGCCTCGCGCAAGAAGGGGCCTCGCTCGATGCGCGTCAGGCCGTCGCGCAGCTGACCGACTCGGAAGCGTCGTGGCAGGCCAGTGTGGGCACCGCCGAACAGGCGCAGCGCGCCTACGACATCGCGGAAGTGCGCTTCCGCGAGGGAATCTCGACGCAGCTCGAACTCTCCGAGACGCGCAATCAGTTGCAGCAAGCGCTGGCGAATCGCGCGCAGGCCGCGCGCAATCTGCAGGTCGCGCGCAAGCGTCTCGAATTGCTCCCGTATCTCCCCCTGTCGCAGGGTTCCACCTCGTCCACCGGCCCTACCCGATGAAGACCATGACTCGCCGACCCGCGTCCCTCGCTCTCCTCGCGGCAGCGCTGGTGGGCACCGCGTGCAGCAAAGACAAGGAAACCAACGCGACCACCGCGACGCCGGTGTCTCAAAACATTGGGCCGGGAAATATCGCGGTCGCGCGCACCGACACGTTGCGCAGCGGTCCAGCCATCTCCGGCACGCTGATCGCCGATCGCGAAGCGCGCATTCGTGCCGAAATGTCGGGCGCCGTGCTGCAGACGTACGCTGAGGCGGGCGAACCGGTGCGTGAGGGCATGGTGTTGGCGCGCCTGGACGATTCCAACGTGCGTGGCGCCGTACTCTCTGCGCGCTCCGCGGTCACGCAAATCACGGTGGCGGCCGAGCAGGCGGCCCGCGAGCTGCGGCGGGCGAAGACGTTGGCGGCCGCCGGGGCGATTGCCGAACGGGATGTCGAGTCGGCGACCAATGCCAATCTCGGCACGCAAGCGGCGCTGGCCGACGCGAAGTCGCGACTGGAGTCGGCGGAGAAGAGCCTGCGCAATGCCACGATCCGCGCGCCGTTTGCGGGGATTGTCGCCGAGCGGGCCGTGAGCCCGGGCGATGTGGTCTCGCCGGGATCGGCGCTCTATACCGTGATTGATCCGCGCAGCCTCAAGCTCGAAGCGTCGGTGCCGACGACGGCGCTGGCCGATGTGCGTGTCGGTGCGCCGGTGCTGTTCACCGTGAACGGGTCGGACCGCGTGCTGGAAGGGCGCGTCACGCGTGTGAGCCCGATGGTGGATCCGCAAACGAAGCAGGTGCGTCTGCTGGCGTCGGTGCCGAGTTCGGCCGGCGTGCTGGTGGCGGGCCTGTTCGTGGAAGGTCGTGTGGCCTCGCAGAAGCGCGTCGGCGTGATGGTGCCGGAAACGGCCGTCGACCAGACGGGGATTGTGCCCACGCTGATGCGCCTCAAGGGCGGCAAGGTGGAGAAGGTCGACGTGCAGCTAGGTGTGCGGGACGAAGCGGCAGGTGCGCTTGAAGTCACGACCGGAATCGCCAGTGGCGATACCGTGCTGCTCGGCGCCGCTCGCGGCATCTCGGTGGGTTCGTTAGTCGTAGTATCCGCTCCGCAGGATGCAGCACAGGCCGCGTCGCCGAGTGCGGCGCCGACGGTGGCGACGCCCGCGAAGAAGAATTGAACCGTCGGATAATCATCCAACCACGCCCTCATGTTCATTTCTGATTTCGCGATCAAGCGCCCGCTGCTCACCGTGGTGGCCATGGTCACGCTGGTGGGGTTCGGCGGCGTCGCGCTCACGCAGCTGCAGACGGACGAATTTCCCGAGGTGCAGCAACCGATCATCCTCACGACAATCATCTATCCCGGCGCCTCGCCCGAACAGGTCGAGCGCGAAGTACTCGAGCCGATCGAAGAAGCGATCCAGAGCATTTCCGGGGTCAAGTCGATCAACGGCGAAGCGCGTGATGGCTTTGCGCAGATCGTCACCGAGTTCGTGTTCTCGAAGAATCTCTCCGAGGCGTCGCAGGACATTCGCGACGCCATCGGCACCAAGCGCCAGGATCTCCCGCAGGAGATCGAGGAGCCGATTCTCCGGAAGTTCAATCCGCTCGAGGCGCCGATCGTGACGTTGTCGCTGTACTCGGCATCGCTCACGCCGGCGCAGCTCACACAAATCGCCGATCCCGGCATTACCAGGGAGCTGCGGTCGATCGCCGGTGTGGCCGACGTGCAGGTGTCGGGTGGCGTGAAGCGTGAACTCACGGTCAATCTCGATCCCCAGCGGTTGCAGGCGGCGGGCGTGAGCGTGCCGCAGGTCACGGCGGCGCTGCAGGCCGGCAATCTCGCCGTGCCCGTCGGTCGCGTGACGAGCGCGCTCGACGAGCGCACGATCCGCTTGCAGGGACGTCTGCAGACGCCAGACGATTTTATGCAGCTCGTGGTCTCGGAGCGGAACGGGCGCGTCGTGCGACTCGGCGACGTCGCGACGGCCGCTGATGGTGTCGAAGAACCGCGTACCCTCGCCCTCTATAATGGGCGCGATGCCGTCGGTATCGAAATCAAGAAGTCGAACGGGTATTCGACCACGGCGGTGGCCGAAGCCGTGCTGAAAAAGGTCGACCAGCTGCGTCCGACGCTCCCCAAGGGTGCGCAATTCGACGTGGTGAAGAACAAGGGTACACGTGTCGAAGACTCCGTCAACAACGTCCGCGACGCGCTGGTGGAAG
>CAMBRJ010000255.1 GCA_945870175.1 Gemmatimonas phototrophica | reverse complement strand
CTCCCTCAGCGGTCTGGTGGATGGCCAGCGACGCACGCACGCCCTCGAGCTCGCGCTCGGCGACGGTACGGGCACCCTGCGTGACGAACTCCTTGACGCGGCTGAACAGCGACTTCGTTTCGGCCGACATGACCTTCATCGAGAGGTCGTTCAGGTTCGCGTCGCCGAGCAACTCGACCTTATCCGGGAGACGACGATCCGGCTTGATGTCGGAGAGCAGGTGACGCACATCCTGCGGCGTGGCGTCGAACGACGACGCGCCGAGTTCGAGCGTTTCGCGCGCCCAGCGGAGACCGGCGAGCTTCATGAGCAAGCCGATTTCGCGCTCGTTCGCGCCTTCGAACACCGGCGTCTTCGCGTAGAAGTTGAGCAGCTTCGCGGCCCACCCGAGGTGGGTTTCGAGAATCTGTCCGACGTTCATGCGAGACGGCACGCCGAGCGGGTTGAGCACGATGTCCACCGGGCGGCCGTTCGGCATGAACGGCATGTCTTCTTCGGGGACGATACGCGCCACGATACCCTTATTGCCGTGACGTCCGGCCATTTTGTCGCCGACCGAGATTTTGCGCTTCTCGGCCAGATACACCTTGACCAGCTGGATCACGCCAGGCGGGAGCTCATCGGGCTGCAGAATGCGGTCGATGCGCTCTTCGGCGCTCTCTTCGATACGGGCCTTCTCTTCGTTCGCGGCGTCGATGATCTCGCGCACCCGATCGTTGGCCTTCTTGCTTTCGACGCGGAACGTCTTGAGGTCGAGCGTGGCGAAACGCAGCCCGTTCAGGCGGTCGCTCGAGAGGGTGGTGCCGGCGGCGATCGCCTCTTCCACCGTACCGGCCTTGAGGGCCAGCGAGATGGTCTCGCCGGCCAGCAGTGCGGCCAGTTCCATGTCGCGCACTTCGTTGACGCGGATCTTCTCCTCGCCCTCGAGTCGACGCACGTCACCGATGCGCTCACCACGATCCTTTTCCACGACCTGATCTTCGACGCGCGAGAAGATCTTCACGTCGATGACCACGCCTTCCATACCGGGCGGCACCTTGAGCGAGCTGTCCTTCACGTCCTTGGCCTTTTCGCCGAAGATCGCGGTGAGGAGCTTTTCTTCCGGCGAGAGCTCGGTTTCACCCTTCGGCGTGATCTTGCCGACGAGGATGTCACCCGGCTTCACCTGGGCGCCGATACGCACGATGCCACGCTCGTCGAGATCGACCAGCGACTCCTCGGCGACGTTGGGAATTTCACGCGTGATTTCTTCCTGACCACGCTTCGTGTCGCGCACGTGCAGTTCGAGTTCCTGGATGTGAATCGACGAGAAGACGTCGAACTTCACCAGGCGCTCGGAGAGCACGATAGCGTCTTCGAAGTTGTGGCCATACCAGGGCATGAACGCCACGGTCACGTTGGCCCCGAGCGCGAGCTGCCCCATTTCGGTGGCGGCACCGTCGGCCAGCACTTCACCCTTGGCCACCGACTGCCCCATGCGCACGAGCGGGCGCTGGTTGATGGCGGTGTCCTGGTTGGTGCGCCAGTACTTCTTGAGTCGGTAGCGATCGAGATGGCCGAGTCGGGCCAGCGGGCGATCGGAGTCGACCGTGCCGATCTGACCGGCATCGACGATGATCTCATCGGCCGTTACGCTGGTCACTCGACCCGGTCGACGCGCGATGACGACGGCGCCCGAGTCGACGGCCACCGTCGCTTCGAGACCGGTCCCAACGAACGGCGTGCGCGGATTGAGCAGGGGGACGGCCTGACGCTGCATGTTCGAGCCCATCAGCGCGCGGTTGGCGTCGTCGTGCTCGAGGAACGGAATGAGCGCGGCGGCGATCGACACGAGCTGTTCCGGGGCCACGTCCATGTAGTCGATGTCGGCTGGCGGCGTGAGCGGGAGGTCACCACGCTTACGCGACAGCACGAGATCATCGACGAACGTGCCGTCGGGATTGAGCTTGGAATTGGCCTGCGCGATGATCGCGTCTTCTTCGCGATTCGCGTCGAGCCACACGATTTCACCGGTGACCCGGCTGTCCTTCACCACGCGGTACGGGGTCTCGATGAAGCCGAGATCGTTCACGCGGGCGTAGCAGGCGAGCGACGTGATCAGACCGATGTTCGGGCCTTCCGGCGTCTCGATGGGGCACATGCGACCGTACTGCGAGTAGTGCACGTCTCGCACTTCGAAGCCGGCCCGCTCGCGCGTGAGGCCACCCGGTCCGAGGGCCGACAGACGACGCTTGTGCGTCAGCTCGCCGAGCGGATTGGTCTGGTCCATGAACTGCGAGAGCTGCGACGAACCGAAGAACGCCTGAATGACGGCAGACACGGTACGCGCATTCACGAGATCGTCGAGCGAGATCTTTTCGGGGTCGGTGTTGATCGACATGCGCTCCTTGACCAATCGCGCCATACGCGACAGACCAACGGAGAACTGGTTGGCGATCAGCTCACCCACCGAGCGGATACGGCGATTTCCCAACTGATCGATATCGTCCACATCGCCGCGGCCTTCGTGGAGTTCCACGAGCTGGCGCATGATCTCGACGAAGTCTTCCTTCGTGAGGACGGTGGTCGACATCGGCGTGTTGAGCCGCAGACGCTGGTTGATTTTGTAGCGACCGACACGACCGAGGTCGTAGCGCTTGGGCGAGAAGAACAGACGCTCGAGCGCCTGCTTGGCCGTCTCACGGTTGGGCGCGTCGCCCGGACGGAGGAGCGCGTAGATCTGCTTGAGCGCTTCCTCCTCGTGCTTCGTCGGGTCCTTGGCCAGGGTGTTCTTGATCAGCGTCGACTCGGCACGGCCGGAGGCGACGAAGACCTGGACCTTGGTCAGGTCGGCCTTCCGGATCCGCTTGATGACGGCATCGACGAGGACGGTGCCCTTGTCGGCGACGACCTCACCGGTGTCGGCATCGACGACGTCGCGCGCCAGCGTGCGGCGCACTTCACGCTCGCCGCGGTCGATCGCGTCCTGTTCGTCGCGCAGGTCGATCTGCGTATACGAGGCGAAGACCTTGACCTTATCGAGACCCTGCCGCACCAGGCGGTTGAGCACTTCCTCGGTCAGTTCGTCGCCTTCACGCACCAGCAGCTCGGCCTCGGCGCGTTCGCGCTCGGCCTTCGCCTTTTTCGTCTTGGCCTTTGGCGCATCATCGGGCGTGACTTCACCTTCGAGGGTGATGTCTTCGGCGATGATGGCGCCCAGGAGCTCACGGAGTTCGGTCCGCGTCTCACGCTTCATCGTGAGATCGAGTTCGCGCTCGGCGAAGAACAGGCGCAGGATATCCCGATTCTCGCCGTAGCCGAACGCGCGCAGGAGCGCCGTGGCGGGGAACTTCTTCTTCTTGTCGATGTGGACGTAGATCACATCGTGGATGTCCACGGTGAACTCGACCCACGATCCCCGGAAGGGGATAATGCGCGACGAGAGCAGCCGCTGCCCGTTGGGGTGCGTGCTCTCTTCGAACACGACGCCTGGGGAGCGGTGCAACTGTGAGACAATGACGCGTTCCGCGCCATTGATCACGAAGGTGCCCAGCTCGGTCAGGAGCGGAAGCTCGCCGAGATAGACTTCCTTCTCGATGATATTGCGGGGGCGTTTGCCGTCCCCGGTATCCTCGAAGATGACCAGCTGCAAGGTGGCCTTGAGCGGCGCCGAGTAGGTCATGTCGCGCTCGATACACTCGGCGACAGAGTACTTGGGCTCACCGAGGCTGTACCGAACGAACTCCAGCGAGAAATTCTCGTGGACGTCCGAGATCGGGAACAGGTCTTTGAAAACGCGCTCGAGGCCAACATCCTCGCGCTCTTGCGAGGCAGCATCCAGTTGGAGCAGCGACTCAAAAGCGCGCGTCTGGATGTCGAGCAGATGGGGCATATCCATGCCCGTCTCGAGCTTCGCGAACGAGATCTGGTTCATCATATCCTTAGGGGCTCACCCGCGTACGGGGCGCACCGAATCCGGCGAGACCGGAGGCGCAAAGCGCTCCGTCCCCGACGGAGCCGGTCACTTTTCGGTGACCAGCTCCCCCGGGGAGGAGCGTTACAACGACGGAACTACAGTTAAAACGACGAACGGTCGAGCGCCTTACTTGACTTCGACGGTCGCGCCCTCGGCCTCGAGCTTGGCCTTGATCGCGGCAGCTTCGTCCTTCGTGACGTTTTCCTTCACGGCCTTCGGCGCGCCATCCACCAGGTCCTTGGCTTCCTTCAGGCCCAGGCCGGTCAGCTCGCGCACGACCTTGATGACCTGGATCTTCTTGCCGCCGGCTTCCTTGAGGATGACCGCGAACTCCGTCTGCTCTTCCACCGCGGCCGCCGGGGCTGCCGCGCCGCCGCCGCCCGCCGCCACCGCGGCGATCGTGACGTTGAACTTCGTCTTGAATGCTTCGATGAGCTCCGACAGATCGATGACGCTCATCGCGCCGATCGCGTCGAGGATCTCGTCCTTGCTCAGGGTCGTGTTAGCCATGGTCGTACTCTCCGTAAATGCCCCCCAGGGAGCCTGGGGCGTGTGATCAGGCGAACGCCTGGGGACTTAGTTGGAGCCTTCGAGCTGCGTCTTGCGGGCGTCGAGGGCGAGGGCAAACATCATCGGGATGCTGTTGAGGTAGCCAGCGAAGATCGACAGAGCTTCGTCGCGCGTCGGGAGCGAGGCCAACTTCTTGACCATCGCATCGTCTACGGCGTTGCCCTCATAGATCCCGCCCTTCACGGACGGCCGCTGATCGTTCTCCTTCGCAAAATCGGAGAGGACCTTGGCCGCAGTGATGCCATCCTTGGCCACCACCACCCCCGTCGGGCCCTTCAAACGCTGGGAAACCAGCCCGCTCTCGTTAACGGCACGGAGCGCCAGCGTGTTCTTGATCACGACGTACTCGACGCCCGCCTTTTTCAGGCGACGACGAAGATCCGTCATGCGCTTCACGTTCAAACCGGTGAAGTCGGTGTAAAACAGCGCCTGCGCCGATCCGAGCTTCGCGCTCAGACTGTCAACAAGGAGCTGCTTGTCGCTCTTCTTGGCCTTGGCCTTGGCTTTCATGGTTGCGTCTCCCTCTTACCGGTACGGCGTGGTGTCGATGGTGACGCCAGGTCCCATGGAGCTCGAGATCGCGACGTTCCGAATGTAC
>CAMBRJ010000254.1 GCA_945870175.1 Gemmatimonas phototrophica | reverse complement strand
CCACTCGTTTTTCCATAGCCATCGCCGCACGGGTTCCTCCCGACTCCGTACCCGGTACCCCGTCCTCCTTACTGTTCTTCATGATTGACGTCATCGAGTACACCAAGCTGTACGGCGACACCGTGGCCGTGCAGTCGCTGTCGTTTCGCGTGGCACCGGGCGACGTGCTCGGTCTGGTCGGTCCCAACGGGGCCGGCAAGACCACGACGCTGCGCGCCCTCGCCGGCATTCTGCAGCCCACGTCGGGGAGCATTCGCATCGCCGACATCGATCTGCACACCGATCCCGTGGCGGCCAAGTCGCGACTCGCGTTCATCCCCGATGAACCGCAGCTGTTCGACTATCTCACCGTCACCGAGCATCTGCAGTTCGTGGCGCGCCTCTATGGCGTGCACGATGCCGCACCACGCATTCCTGTGTTGCTCCACGAACTCGAGCTCACGGCCAAAAAAGACGCGTTGCCCACCGAGCTCTCGCGCGGCATGAAGCAGAAGCTCGCCATTGCCTGCGGCCTGCTGCATCAGCCCTCGGCGTTGCTGCTCGACGAGCCGCTCACCGGACTCGATCCGGTCGGCATCCGTCGCATGAAAGAGACGATTGCGGCGCGCGCCCGCGAAGGCGCCGCGGTGATTCTCAGCTCGCACTTGCTGCATCTGGTGGAAGAGCTGTGCACGCGCCTGCTGGTGATTCGCCAAGGGAAGGCGGTGGCATTGGGCACGATCGCCGAGATCGTGGAAGCGCGCCCCGAACTGGCTGGCCGCTCGCTCGAAGAGATGTTTATCGCGCTCACCGGCGACGACACCGTCTCGTGAGCGTGTTACCGCACCCCGTGTCACCGCACCCCGTGCCGGCGATGCTGTTTCTGTATCGGCGCACCGCGGCGAATCGGCTGCGTCAACAGGTGGCGCGCGCCAAGAGCCCGCGCTATCTGGCCGCGGTCGTGATGGGCATGTTGTACATCTGGTGGGCGCTCTTCCGCAATGCGCAGCTCGGCGGCGGACCACTGGCGTCCCTCGTGAACACCGACATCGCCGTACCGATTGCCAGCGCTTTCCTGCTGCTGTCAGCGGCGCGGTGGTGGCTGTTCGGTGGCGAACGCAGCGCGCTCGCCTTTTCCCAGGCGGAAGTGCAGTTCTTGTTTCCCGCGCCCGTCAGCCGACGGCAGCTGGTGCATGCGAAGCTGTTGCGCATGCAACTCGCGATTCTGCTCAACACGCTCATCTTCAGCGTGTTGTTGCGCGGTGGCGGTGGCAGCGTGGAAGGTTGGCAGCGCGGCCTGTCGCTGTGGATGCTCTTCTCTACGCTCGCTTTGCATCGGCTGGGCGCCTCGATCGTGCATGCGAATGCCATGGAGCACGTCGGTAGGGCGCGTCGCCGACTCATTCTGCCGCTCCTCGTGTTCGGGGCCGTGCTGGCGGCCGTGATCTATGGCGTGGTGACCGCGTGGCCGCTGCTGCGGGTCGCCAGTCTGTCGGGCGTCAAGGCCGTGCTGCTCGCGATCACCGACGCATTACGCGCGACGGTACCAGCGGCCGCCCTGTGGCCGGTGCACGCGGTGCTTGAGCCGGTGTTCCTGGGCAGCGGGGCCAAGTGGCTCGCCGCGATGCCATGGGCCGCCGCGATCCTCACGCTGCACTATTTCTGGGTGGTGCGACTCGACAAGGCGTTCGAAGAGGCCGCCCTGGAAGCCACCCAGCACCGCGCCGAACGACAGCGTCGCTTCCGCTCGTCGCAGATGGGCAACTCGCGCTCGCGGAAGGGGAAGTTGGCCGCGGTGCCCTCGCTGGCGCTCACCGGTCGTCCGGAGATGGCGATCGCCTGGAAGAACGTGGTGGCCGCGATGCGTGGTGGGGCGTGGCGCACGCAGCTGCTCACCTTCACCATCGGTCTGGCCGTCCTGGCCGCCGTCACGCGCTCAGCCTCCGATCGCGCCGCCGATGTCTTCATGGGCGTCACCTTCGGATGGGGCGCGATGCTGCTCTTCATTGGGCCGCTCTGGATGCGCTTCGACCTACGGCTCGACTTGCCGCGGTTGGCGATGCTGAAAACGATGCCGCTGCCCGGATGGCGGATCGTGGCCGCGGAGATTGCCGCCGTGACCGCGCTGCACTCGGTCACGGTGTGGTCGCTGATGGTCGTGCCGCTCGTGATGTTCCTGCAGGAGCCCGCCCTCTTGACTGAAAGCGGCGCCACGATCCCGATCATCGTGTCGGTGGCGGTGGGCGTACCGATCTTCAACGCGCTCATGTTCACGATCCAGAACGGGACGGCGCTGCTGTTTCCGGCGTGGGTGCGCCTGGGCACCGAGGCCCGCGGGTTCGAAACGATGGGGCAGAACCTGCTCACCACCGGCGCCACCACGCTGGTCGCCGCCGTCGCCCTCGTGTTCCCGGTAGGGCTGGGCGCCCTCGTCCTCTGGTATACCAACGACTGGGGCGGCTGGTCGGTGTTGGTCGCGACAATACTGGCGAGTGCCGTGGTCGTCGCCGAACTCTGGCCGATCCTCATGTGGCTGGGCGGCGTGTTCGAGAAGATCGATGTAAGCGAAGTCGCCGCCTCCACCTGACATCGCCCTTCCCGTGCGATCGTTTGGTGCCTAACCTGCCATGCCGGGGTATGTCCCCGCATGCAGCATTCACGAACCATGTAGATGAGCCATGCCGGCTGACGAATTCAAAGCGCCCGACGACGACACGCCCGACGACACGCCCGACTCCCCTGAAGACGAAGGGGTCGAGGGCGATGACGACGAAGACGAAGACGGCGAGGAAGACGGCGAGGAAGACGGCGACGACGACGAGGAAGATGACGCATACGGCGTCACCGACAGCATTGGCACCGGTGATGTCGATGGTGAGGAGAAGCCTGCCGTCTTCGTGACCACGCGCGAGCCAATCGCGCTGGCTGTGTCACGTCTGGACGATCCGCGCGCCCCGGAATCGTCGGCACTGGCCGCCTACATCGACGGCCGCATGGTCGCCCGCAGCGCGATGCCGCCGGAAGCCATCGAACGCCTCGTCGATCTCAAGCTCTTCGAAGAGCCGGTGGCCCTCGGCCTGTTCGCCTACGAAGATGCCCCGGGGCTGCAGTGCCGACTGTTCGCCCTCGTACCGCGCGCGTCACTCGGCTCCGACGCGCACGCGTCGGAGCCATGGAAGGCCAGCGTGCCGAGCTACGAAGCGATGCGCGACGCCGATGACGACATGGACGACGACACGGACGATGACGACGACGACGGCGACGAGGAGTCACCGTACGAAACGATCCTCCTCGGCCACATCGTGCGCTTCGCCAAGGACCGCAAGTATCCGGACAACCTGGCCGAAGAAGCGGTCGACATTCTGTCGCGCATCATCCATGGGGCCGAGCCGCTGGAAGACGCGGATCGCAAGGCAATCGACGACTTGCTGGGATCGCTTTAGGAGTGCTTTCGGAGTGCTTTCGGAGTGCTTTCGGCTAGGCGGCTAACTGCATTGACGCGAAGGACGCGGAGTTCGCGAAGGACGCGGAGAAATGCCGAGAGTGCGACAAAATGCCCCACCGTCGGATCGCCTCGACGGTGGGGCATTTCTTTTGTGACCAGCACAACTGCGCTGTTGGCTTTCCTTCGCGCCCTTCGCGAACGTCGCGCTCTTCGCGTCAACGAGCAGTGACAAAGCCCAGTCAATCACACCACGCTGGCGCAACGCGAAGAATCCAGCTAACTGTTGCCTCACGTCTCACCACCATCCCACCCCCCAACCCCTTCCCGTATGCGCCTCACTCGCCTGCTCGCCCTCGCCATCGCTACGCTTGCCGTGACCACGCCCCGCGTGTCCGCGGCGCAGCTGGCCGACACCAAGATGCTCACCGCCGACGCGGTGAAGAGCCTGCTCGCCAGCGCCGAAGCCACCGCGAAGCAGAACAAGTGGAACGTGGCGATCGCCGTGACCGATGCGGCCGGCGACCTGCTCGGCTTCCTCAAGCTCGACAACGCCAGCACCGGCTCCGTGCAGATTGCACAGGGGAAGGCCCGCACCGCCGCCCGCTTCGGCCGGCCCACCAAAGTGTATGCCGACCGGATTCTCACCGACACGCTGACGTTTCTGTCGGTCGACGGACTTGTCGCCCTGCAGGGCGGCCTGCCCATCATCGTGGGCGGCAAGGTGATCGGCGCCGTCGGGGTGAGTGGAGCCACCAGCGCGCAGGATGAACAAGTGGCCGCCACCGCGATCGCGGCCGTCATCAAGCCGTAAGCGAAGCCCTCACGCGCGACTTATCGCCGCTCGTCGTGTCCGCGAAAGCCGAGGCGCTGATTCACCGCGCGTCGTTCATCGAGCGTCATCCGCGACCACGCCCCGATTTCCGCGAGCGTCCGACGACATCCACGACATTCCTGGCCCACGTCGAGCAGACACACCTTGAGGCACGGCGACGTGGCCGGGAACTCGGACAGCGGCGGCACCGGATCGCCTGACGGCTTCGTCACGTCGTTCACGGCGCGGACTTGACCGCATTCCACGCCGGACACGACGGGGCCTGGCCAGCGGGCCGCGGCGGTCCGTCGGCGCGCGGCAGCGTATCCGCCACCTGCATGAGCTCCACGTCGAAGATGAGCGTGGCCCGCTCCGGAATCACCGGCGGCCGCCCCTTCTCGCCATAGGCGAGCTGCCACGGAATGATGAGCCGGCGCGACCCACCAACGCTCATCCCCTGAAAGCCCAGATCCCAGCCCGCAATCACGCGGCGGAATCCCTGCGGAAAGTTGATCGGATCCTTGACCCGTCCCGCATTGGTCGTATCACGCGACGAGTCGAACTTCTTGCCGTCGGTGGTCCACCCCGTGTAGTGCGCATACACACAGCGCCCCGCCGTCAGTGCAGTCCCCGCCCCGGTAGTGAGCTCGATCGCGCGCAGGGAAAAGAGCGCTTCCTCCCTCCCCTCCACCGCCGGAATCGGCAACGCATATCGAGGCGCCCCAGCACACCCCGCCAACATTGTCGCCATCGCGACCCCAAGCAGTGTTCTCATGACTGAACACTAAGAACTCAGTTCTGATTTGTGACCCACCGCCCACCACCCAAAACCCATGGCCGAGAGCCCACAGCCCACAGCCCACAGCCCACAGCCCACAGCCCACAGCCCA
>CAMBRJ010000253.1 GCA_945870175.1 Gemmatimonas phototrophica | reverse complement strand
TCGTTTACTTCACGCACAACCTCGTGAAGCTTGCGGCTCCGTTCGGGGCCGCGCGTGGTGGGCACAATACAGTACGTGCAGCGATAGTCGCAGCCGCGCTGTACCGGGATCCAGGCCTTCACCCCTTCAAAGCGACGAGCGACGACGTCCTCGTAGTGCTCTTCGAGGTCGAAGTCGGTGGCGGTGAACTTCTCGCCTCGGCGCGCGCCGTCGAGCAGCTCGGGCAACGCGCGATAGCCGTCGGGCCCGACCACGATCGAGACGTGCCGCGCCTGCTCAAGGACCCGAGGGCCGAGGCGCTGCGCCATACAGCCGGTGACGCCCATGACACTGCCGGCGCGCATGAACTTCTTGAGTTCACCGAGCCGACCGATCACGCGCGTCTCGGCATTCTCGCGAATGGCACAGGTATTCACGAGGATTACGTCGGCGCCGTCGGGCACATCCACCGCGTCGTAGCCGCTGGCGATGAGCTTGCCGTACATGAGTTCCGAATCGGCCACGTTCATCTGGCAACCGTACGTCTCGATGTACACGGTGGGGCGCGGCGCGGCGGTCGCGGCGGAGCCGGTCGCGGCGTCTCCGCCGGCGGGCGTGACACGCATGGTCAGTTCCGCGGACGGATCTGGATGCCGATACCGAGCAGCCACGCGGATTCCTTGAGGCCGCTGCCGGACAAGGTGCGGTTGGCGCGCTGCACCGAGAGGTCGAGCGCGGCGTCTTCGCCGGCAACCGGGACGCCGAGTCCGGCCGTCAAACGATTCTCCTTGGCGATCTGCCCCAGGACGCCGAATGGCAGCTCATTGCGGGCGTAGCCGGCCCGCACGAGCAGCGGCAGCCCCCGGAACTTGGGACCGGCGACTTCGGCACCCGCGTGCCAGTTCATGGCATCGGTGGAGGTGGTTGACGACGATCCGAGCGACGCCATTTCGGACCATGCAATCTGCTCCATGCCGACGGCGAACACCGATCCGACGATCCCGTCGTAGCGCAGCGCCACGCCAGTGCGCGTGGGCACGCTGGCCCTCGAGATAATCGTGTCGCGAATGCGCGCGTTGAGTTCGTTCCCACGGCGATAGGACGCGAGCGCCGTGAATCCTTTACCCAGCGTGGCTTCGCCACCGACCGAGAGTGCGGTACCGAAGTAGGTCACGCGGGACGAATCAAGCACACTGCCGAAGGCGAGGGTATCGGCGAACGTGCGCTCACGGGTGGCCTTGTTTTCACCAGTGTAGAGATGTCCGGCCACACCGACGCGAAAGCGCGGCGAAATCTGCCAGCCGGCGCCGGCGCGGAGGTCGTTGATGGCCCCGCGCACTTCCGTCTGATCGCTGGTGGGCACCGACTTGCTGTCGATCACCGCACTGCCGGTCGTGGTGGTCGCGAACGTGCGGTCGAGAAAGCTCGTGGCACTGATGCCGATCGCCACGCCATGGCGCGCCGGGAAAACCAGCATGATGAGCGGGACGCGCTGCAGCGTGCTCTTCTCACTCACGCCATTCACGGTGAGCGTGCGCAGTTCCGGTTCGGTCTGCGCGGTGATGACGGTGCGACCAAGGCCACCAAGCGCGGCCGGATTGGTCGGCGTGAGGGCGTCGAATTCCGCGAAGGCGCCGCCGGTCCCGTTGGTGCGGACACTACCGCCGCCCACGGGATAACCGAAGCCCTGCGTACCGATGGAGCCCTGCGCCTGGATCGTCGGCGACACCACCAGGGCGGCAAGCAGTGCCCACGAGGCAGGCGCAACGAAGGATCGGAGTCGAGTGCGGATCACGGGAGGACGAACTCCGAACGCGGGAGATAAGTGATTCGCAGACGCGGGCGCAGACTGACCGGCGCTTCGCTGGAGTAGAAGCGCAGTTCAGCAGGCTGCGCGCCTTCGAGTCCGATCTTGAAGGCGATGGCCCGCGGGACATTGGGAGGCAGCGTGCGCCAAGTGCGCGCGAGCGCCAGCACGTTCACCGCGCGGACGCCGGCTGATGACGGCACCAGCAGCGTGGAGTCGACGCCGGCGAACGAACCCGCGGCGGCGAGATCGAGGATGCGTCGCAGGTCGGCCACCAGATTGGTCGTGGTCGGGATCAGCGCAAACATACCGACCGAATCCGCCGCATTGCCGAATCTCGACACCTGCTGTGTGAGCAGCACTTCGGCGCGCACGATCGTGCTGGAATCGGTAATGCGAGCCGGCACATTGAAGCGCAGGTACGAGCGGTACGCGGGGAATCCGCCCACCAGCAGCGTGTTCGCTCCGGGCGGCGGCGACGAGAGATCGCTGAGCATGTAGACCGCGTACGCCAACTCGGCGTCGGCCGTCGAGTTCGGCACGATCGTGCTCGGCGCAATCTGCTGCGGCGCGTAGGTGGTGTCGGTGCTCGGATCGAAAACGACCGTCGGCGCGCCGGCGCCGGCCACGAAGGCCACCGCGCGAAGCTGACCGGATCCACCGCGCATGCGCACGCCGAGTCGCAGGCGACCCTTCGCGGCAATCTTGGCGGCCATTACGGTCTTGGAGAACGGAATGCGGATCGAGTCACCGATCGCCGAGGGCGTCACCATCAACGAACCGATCTTGCGATCGGCCCGGAAGAGCGACCGCACCACGGAGGCGACCGAATCGGACGCGGTGGTATCGACGTCATACACTTCGAGCGTCACGGGCGAGTTGCCGCGACGGCCCGTGCTATCGAGCTGGAACCGCAGGAACACCGAGTCGACGGCCGTGATGGTGTCGACGGTGGCCCCCTTGTTCGGGCTGAACACCGCCGGTAACACATCGAACCGCAGGATCGCGCTCGTGACGACCGTGTCGGGGCGATTGGCGATCAGGATGTATGGCGACAGGCCGAGCGCCGGATAGCCGTCGAGTGCGCTGTCGAGGACGACCGCATCGACAATGGTGTCGCGGAAGGACTCCGCCTTCGACGGACACAACGACGGGCAGGAAGCGCCACCATCGAGGGACTCGGTACACGCCGCGGCCGTGACGGCCGCGAGTACGAGTCCGCAGAGCAGGAGAGGGCCACGGAAACGCGGCCACGAGGTAAATCGAACGCGCTCAGGCATTCTCGAGCGAAGCAGGCGTGAATGGCGCGGGCAACAGTTCCGCCAGCGACCAGCGCGCCGTGAGCCCATCGGGCGTCACGGCGAAGATTTCGAGCGCTGGGGCGAACTCCACCAGCGCCTGTCGACAAATGCCACACGGTGGTGTCGGCGCAACCGCCGCCGACGTGATCACGATGCGTACAAACCGACGCGCCCCGGCGGCGATGGCCGCGCCGAGCGCGACGCGCTCCGCACAGGTCCCGGCCGGATACGACGCGTTCTCCACGTTACAGCCCGCAAACACGCGCCCGTCGTCCGTTTCCAGCGCGGCGCCCACGGGATAGTGCGAGTACGGGCACCAGGCATTGGCACGCGCGGCGTCGGCCGCGGTGCGCAGATGGTCGATGCTCATGCGTGCAACAGGCCCGACAAAAACGACGTGCCGCGGCCGCGCCACGACAGACCGAACCACTCGGCCACCGTCGCGCCCAGATCAGAGAACGTATCGCGCGCTCCCACGCTCCCACCGCGCACCCGTGCGCCGGCCACCAGCAGCGGCACGCGCTCGCGCGCGTGGTCGGTTGATGGCGTGGTGGGATCGTTGCCGTGGTCGGCGGTAATGAAGAGCAGGTCGTCCTCCCGAAGTGCGGCCAACAGACTCGGCAGGGCGCGATCGAACGCTTCGAGCGCCCCCTGAAAGCCACGGACATCGTTCCGATGTCCGAACAACTGGTCGAAATCTACCAGATTGGCAAAGCAGAACCCACGAGGCGCCGAATTCAGCCAGTCGAGGATCGCCGACACCCCGTCGGCGTTGTCCACCGTATGCCGCGAGGTGATGCCGCGGCCGGCGAAGAGATCGTCCACCTTCCCGACCCCGCTCCGGGGAATGCCCGCCTCGGCGAGCGCGTCGAGTAGCGTGACACCGGGGGGCTGAATGGAGTAGTCACGCCGGTTGGCGGTACGCTTCCACGCCCCTGAAGTTCCCACAAAGGGGCGGGCAATGACCCGCGACACGTCGTGCGGGGCCACCAGTTGCTCGCGGGCGATTTCACAGGCCCGATACAGCTCCTCGAGCGGAATCCACTCCTCGTGGGCCGCGATCTGGAAGACCGAGTCGGCCGAGGTGTAGACGATCCACGCCCCGGCGTCCCGAGCCTGCTCGGCGAAATCAGCGATCACCGCCGTCCCGCTGGCGACACAGTTGGCCATCACCGGACGACCGGTCGCCCGTTCAAACGCCTCGATCACCGTCGGGGGGAAACCGTGCGAATAGGTGGGAAACGGCTTCGCCAGGTGGAGTCCGGCGAGCTCCCAGTGTCCGGTGGTCGAATCCTTTCCCGACGACCGGGGGATCAGCGTGCCCCAGGCCCCGATGGGATGGACCGCGGGCTCCACGCCCGGTATCGGTGCCACGTGCCCAAGCCCGAGACGGGCCAGATTCGGCAGCGCGAGACCACCCACCGCCCGCGCCACGTTGCCGATCGTATCACTTCCGGTATCGCCATACGCCGCCGTGTCGGGGGCCGCACCGCATCCCACGCCGTCGAGCACCAGCAACAGCGCGCGGCGATTCGTGGTGTCGGTCATGACGGACTCGAGGCGAGTGGCCGGGACGGCACGCGCAGGGCGAGACCGACCAGCAGTTCGTACGGCGACAGGTCGGCCCTCTCGGCCACCTGCTCGGTGCTGACCGTGGTCGCGCCATCGGTGCCGATGAGCGTGGCCACATCGCCGACGGCGCAGGGGACGTCGGTGACATCGACCATGATCATATCCATGGTGACCCGACCCGCGACGGGACACCGTACCCCACCGATCAGCACCTCACCGCGATTGGAGAGTTGCCGGCGATATCCATCGGCGTACCCCGCCGAGAGTGTCGCGATGCGAGACGGCCGCGCGGCGGTCCAGGTGGCGCCGTAGCTCACGGTCTCGCCGAGCGCGACGTCGCGGATATCGATAAGGCGAGCCCGCAGGTGCACGACCTGCCGCAGCCCGAGCAACTCGCTGAACATGCCGCCGTACACCGCGATGCCGGGACGGGCCAGTGCACCGGGCGAGCCACGCGTACGACTGGCGATCC
>CAMBRJ010000252.1 GCA_945870175.1 Gemmatimonas phototrophica | reverse complement strand
GGCGGGATCGGGCGCCGCGGCGGCTGCGGGGCTTGTTGGTTTTGCGATTGGCACCGACACCGGAGGATCGATCCTGTCGCCTGCGGTGCGGTGCGGCGTGGTGGGCCTGCGTCCCACCTTCGGCCGCGTCAGCCGGCGCGGCGTGATGGCCGCCGGGTGGACGCTCGATAAGATCGGCCCCCTCTGCCGCACGGTTGAGGACTGCGCGATTGTGCTGCATGCCATCGCCGGTCCCGACGGCTACGACCTCGCCGTGCCCGAAGGCCTGCCGTTCGCCTGGGACAGCCGAGAATCCGCCAAGGGCAAGGTGGTGGGTGTCGTCGACGGCATGCTCGAACTGGAGAAGGACCCGGCGGTGCGCGCGAACAACACAAGGGCGCTTGATGCACTTCGAGCGGCCGGTGTTGAGATTCGCACGGTCAACGTGCCCACGAGCGACCTGACGTACTTCATCGAGTACACCGAACGCGCTGCGGGTTTTGAAACCGTGGTGACTCGTGGCGCTGATGCGGGCCTCCGCGCGCAGCGGGTGCGCAACGACCTGCGGGCGTATCACCTGGTCACGGCCGTGGATTACCTGCAGGCGAACCGCGTGCGGCTCCGCCTCATGGAAGCCTACGCGCGAGCGACAAAGGACGTGGACGTTATGGTCTCCGGTCCGGTTACGCTCGATCCCACCAGCCTCAACCCCATCACGAGCTTGACGGGCCATCCGGCGATTGCGGTGCCCACGGGGTTTCGCGAGAACGGCACGCCGACTGGATTTACCCTCGCGGGCCGGCTGTACGACGAGGCGGGGTTGCTGGTGGTGGCCCGAGTGGTCGAAGCGGCCACCGGCCTTGGCAACCGGCGGCCGGTGCTTACCGGCTGAACTCCGTTACCGCCGCGAAACCTTGCCCGGGTTGTCGGTGAACAGCGCGCTTACACGCCACTGATGCAGGGAGTAGCGCATCTCGGCCTCAACATCGGAGAACCGGCCGGTGGCGCCGGGGGTGGTAGACGCCGCGCGCCGATCGACCGATCGAGCGCGCTACCGCGTGGGCGGCTTGCGCGACGGCGGCGCCTTCTGGCGTGCGGCAGCCTTCGTCGCCTTGGCGATCCCCACGGCGTCGCGCATCGACGGCCCCTCGGTGCGGCGAGTCGGCACCTTCACGGGCAGCGGCACCGTCCACAACGTCCGCTCCGCCGGTGAACGATCGATAGCCGCGGGCGTTGACGCGGTGCTGTCGGTGCCCGCTCGGGACGCCGGTGTCTTGGCGCGGAGACCAGCGGGCTGCGTGACCTGCGCTCCGGCGGGCGCGGCGAACGCGAGAAGCGCCGCGAATGAACAGACGCACGCCAACCTCGGCAAGACACGCGTGCCGGGTCGGGCGTCATCGAGCCGTCGCACGGCGTGATCCAACCCGTCGTCGATTTTCCGTCGCATAAGGTGCATTGCGGTGCAGGTCGTGAGGGGTACGGTGATCCGCGGTCGCGCGCCCAGAAGCCGGAGACGAAGCAAGCCAAGTCTGTGTTCGGCGAAGGTTCATGTCCAGCTTGCCCACACGAGGAGGGAGCGCGCCACGCCGATCGGGATAGGCATTTCCATCGGGGTCGGTCGACTACCCGTCGAACGTACGGCGCGATCGCTTACCGCGCCAACGCCGCGGACGGGCGGCGGCGTGCCCTGCGTCTCGCAGGGGCGACGAATGCCCGACGGTCCCGCGCTTGCGCTGTTGCCAGTGGCCGCGCACAATCCGGCGGCGGTCATCGAAGCATGGCATCGTCCGCGCTGTCGCGGCGCCGCAGAACGAGACGTGCTGCAGTGGGGCGACTCGGTTGCTCGCTTCGCTCGCATCGTGTTGGAGCGTCCGCTGCAGCAGGGCGCGTTCGCTCGGCGGCGGTCCCGCCGCATGGGACAAACTCGACTAATGTTCCTGCCCCTTTGTTTTGCTCCGCCTCTTCAACGGCGGGCCACCTTCAAGATGCCATATGACCTCGCGTAGCACCGCCACCCTGTTCGTTGCGGCGCTCGTCAGCGTCGTCTTGGCTGAACGACTCGCCGCCCGTTCCGCCGATCCGGCGGCGCCCCTGGCGCCCACCTACGAAGTCGATCCCACCTGGCCGACGGTCCCGAAGCAATGGACGCTCGGGCAAGTGTCGGGGGTCGCCGTCGACGAACGAGACCACGTGTGGATCCTTCAGCGCCCGTGGTCGCTGGGTACGGACGAAGTGGCGCTGAATGGCGAGGCCGAGTGCTGTACGGCCGCGCCGCCGGTGATGGAGTTCACGGCGGAGGGCGAGTACGTCCGGGGCTGGGGCGGCCCGGGCGCCGGGTTTGAGTGGCCGGCCGACGAGCATGGCATCCACGTCGACTATAAGGGAAACGTCTGGCTGTCCTCAGCCGGCGGGCCTCGGCTCCGCGAGAAGACCGAGAACCAACTCCTCAAGTTCACGCGGGATGGCACGTTCCTACTGCAAATCGGGCATCGAGGGGCCAGTCGCGGGAGTCTCGATACCGCGAACCTCAACAACGCCGCGGATATGTTCGTGTATCCCCCCACCAATGAACTGTTCGTCGCGGACGGGTATGTGAACCGTCGCGTCATCGTCTACGATGCCGACGCGGGCACGTTCAAACGCATGTGGGGCGCCTACGGCAACCGTCCGGATGACCGGGCCGACAATACGCCGCAACCGACCGGACCTGGTGCGTCGCAATTCAACACGGTCCACGGGATCCGGGTGTCGAACGACGGGCGGGTCTACGTCGCGGATCGCCTGAACAATCGCATTCAGATATTCTCACTGGCCGGGAAGTTCGAACGCGAGTTCTTCATCGAGCGGCGCACGAAGCTGCTTGGTACGGCATTTTCCATTGCGTTCTCCGAGGATGCGGGGCAGCGCTACCTCTACGTGGCCGACGCGGGGAATGGGCGGATCCACCTGTTTGATCGGCAAACGCTCGAGGAGGTCAGCGCGTTTGGCCGCATCGGCCGCTACGCCGGACAGTTTGTCTTCCTCCACAATGTCGCGGTCGATTCCCGCGGCAACGTCTACACGTCGGAAGTGGGTGGGGGTCGCCGCGTGCAGAAGTTTGTCCGTCGGTGATCGGGCGACGTTGGCAGCGCCAGCACTCGCGCTGCTGAGACGTTGCGCGACAGCTACTGCCGCCTAACCTGGCGTTAGCTAGCCCTACCACTGTACGGTGCAATTTTCGAGCTCGCCAGCGTCGCGTGACGGGCGGCGGCGTGCCCGCCGTCCGGTTGGAACGCTCGCGTAGGCCAGACGGGCGCGTCCGCTTTCCATTCGGTGCTGCTAACGCTGGACACCACTCGGCGCCCATCAGGCGAAACGTGCGCGCCGCCGGCCGACTCGAGATTCAGCAGATTGTCGACCGTCGCATTTAGGGGGGCCTAACGCGCCTCCCCTGTTTCCGAGATCTTTGCCGGCGTAGCTTCCCACATGACTCTCATCCTCAGCCAGCAGGACGTTCGCGAGTGCCTGCCGATGGACGCCTGCATGCGCGTCATGCGGGACACCTTGATCGCGCTTTCGGTCGGTGACGCCGTGCAGCCGCTCCGCTCCGTCATGCGCGGTCCAGAACAAAAGGGCGTGCTTGGCGTGATGCCCGGATGGCTTCCTGGACTCGGCGTGATGGGCCTGAAAGCGGTGAGCGTCTTTTCCGGGAATCACGCGGCGGGACTCGAGTCGCATATCGGTGCCGTACTCCTGCACGAAACCGAGCACGGTCAGCTGGTGGCGATTGCCGATGCCTCAGAGATCACCGCGATTCGCACCGCCGCCGTCAGTGGCGTCGCCACACAGGCCCTGGCCCGTGACAACGCCAGCGATCTCGCGATCCTGGGCGCCGGGACGCAGGCACGCACGCATCTCGAAGCAATGCTGGTGGCCCGTACCCTTCGACGGGTTCGCGTCTGGAGCCGCACGCGTGCGCATGCCGACGCCTTCGCGGCGTGGGCGGCGCAACGGTTCGCGGTGGAGGTCGAGGTTATGCCATCGGTGCGCGACGCGGTGCACGAGGCCGACATCATCTGCACCACCACGGCATCACGGGAGCCGATTCTCGAAGGCGCGTGGGTGGCGCCGGGCGCGCACATCAATGCCGTGGGGTCGAGCGTCGCCTTTGCCCGCGAACTCGATACGGCGGCGGTGGTCGCGTCGCGCCTGTTCGTGGATCGTCAAGAAAGCACGATCAACGAGGCGGGCGACTATCTCTTCCCGCTTCGCGAAGGGGCGATCACCGAGGCGCACATCGTCGGCGAACTCGGCGACGTACTGCGTGGCGTGCGGCCCGGGCGAGGCAGCCCCACCGAGATCACGCTGTTCAAATCGCTCGGTCTGGCCATCGAGGACATCGCGGCGGCGCACCATGTGTACACGCAGGCACAAGCGACGGGGCGCGGCGTGACGGTGCATCTGGGCGGCACGCGGTGAGCGACCGCGCGTTCGCGGATCTCACGCTGGCCCACATCGAGGCGGCGCGTGAGCGCGTACGGGGAGCGGCGGTGCGCACACCGTTGGTGCGCCTGCACGTGCCGCTTGACCACGACGGCGCGCCACGCGAGATCTGGCTCAAGCTGGAGAACTTGCAGCCGATCGGCGCCTTCAAGATTCGCGGCGCCGCTAATGCCCTCGCGATGGCGACACCGGCCGAGCTCGCGCGCGGCATGTACACCTGCAGCGCCGGCAACATGGCGCAGGGCGTGGCGTGGATGGCACGCGAACGCGGCGTGCCGTGTACCGCCGTGGTCCCGGACCACGCGCCGCAGACCAAGATCGATGCCATTCGGCGGCTTGGCGGCGACGTAATCCGCGTGCCGTTCGCCGAATGGTGGCAGGTGATGACGTCGCACCGGTACGACGGGATGGACGGGCTGTTCATCCATCCCGTCAGCGATCCGCGCGTGATGGCGGGGAACGGCACGATCGGCTTGGAGATCCTCGAGGATCTCCCCGACGTGGACGCCGTGATCGTGCCGTAGGTGGAGGCGGGCTGGCGTGTGGCATCGCCACCGCCCTCCGTGCCCTGCGCCCGGAGGCGAAGACGTTCGCGAGCGAAGTAGACACGTCCGCTGCGTTCGCGGCGGCGCTGGCGGCGGGCGAACCGACGACGATTACGTACACGCCGAGCTTC
>CAMBRJ010000251.1 GCA_945870175.1 Gemmatimonas phototrophica | reverse complement strand
TCGCAGCGCCCCCAATTACGATCACCCCACCATGCGCGGCATCGTTCGTCGCCGTCGCTACCGCTCAGCAAGCCGTTGCTGTCGCAGCACCTCGTACACCGCGATCGCCACCGTGGTCGACAAGTTCAGCGACCGCGAAACCAAGACGTTCCAATTAGTTCGTTACCAAACTGTTTTTTGTTTGTTGCACACTCCTCATGAGTTTGTTACAGTACTGTGCTAAACGCTTGACGATTCGTCTCCCCATCTCCTCGACATGAACCACCGTCGCGTTCTGTCGTTGAGCACTCTGCTGCTCTGGTCTCCCCTGTTCGCTGCCGTTAGCGCACAGACCACCACTGCCCGCCCGGCTGCTGCACCGTGGTACGAGAAGATTCGTATTCGCGGCTACAGCCAAGTGCGCTACAACCGACTGCTCGAGACGAATCGGGAGTTGACCTGCGAGCAATGCGATCGCAGTCTCGGTGACAACGGCGGATTTTTCATTCGCCGGGCGCGCATCATTTTTCGGGGTCAGGTGCACCCGCGGGTGTTCATCTATCTGCAGCCGGACTTCGTGAGCTCGGCCGGCACCACGGGACATGTGGCCCAAATGCGCGACTGGTACGCCGACGTGGGGATCGATGCGAAAAACGAATTCCGCATTCGCTTCGGGCAAAGCAAAGTGCCGTTCAGCTACGAGAACTTGCAGAGCAGTCAGAACCGACTGCCTCTCGATCGCGCTGACCCCACGAACAGCGCGAACTCGAACGAGCGAGATCTCGGCGCGTATTTCATGTGGGCGCCGAAGAAGATCCGCGATCGCTTCGCCAGTCTGGTGAATGACGGTTACAAGGGCAGTGGGGATTACGGCGTGTTCGCCATCGGCGCTTACAACGGCCAAACGGCAAATCGTCCGGAGGCCAACAACAACCAGCACGTGGTGGCCCGCGTCACGTATCCGTTCGCCGTCAAGACACAGGTCATCGAGCCGTCGATTGCGGCCGACCGCGGCCGCTATGTGGTGACGTCGGATCAGCGGAGCACAGGCGTGAAAGGTCGCGCCGACTGGAGCTACGCGGATCAGCGTGTGCTGGGTACAATTTCCATTGCACCGAAGCCGTTCGGGCTCTTGGCGGAGTACAACGTGGGACGTGGTCCGGAGTACAACACGGCGCGCGACAGCATCGAGACGCAGTCGCTGCACGGCGGCTTCGTAACCGCGTCGTACATGGTGAAACGCGGAAGTCAGCTGTTCCTGCCGTTCGTCCGCTACCAGGTCTACGAGGGCGGCAAGAAGCACGAGCGGGACGCGCGCAGCTACTCGGTGAACGATGTCGAGGCGGGTGTCGAGTGGCAGCCGAATCCGGCGTTCGAACTCGTCACCGAGTGGTACCACGGCGATCGCCGCTTTGAAGACAAGCTCAAGCCCAGAAACGAGCAACGCGGCAGCACGCTGCGCATTCAGGCGCAGTTCAACTTCTGATCACCGCTGGTCAGCGCGCGTCGGACACCAGCCGCGCAATGGCCCGCATGCCGTCGTCGCCGATGTCGAGGCTGTGTGCGTTCACATACAGCGCGATGTGCTGCGCGCACACGTCGTCGGACATTTCCTGCGCGTGGGCGCGCACGTAGTCACGACTCGCCTCGGGGTGGTCGAAGGCATACTGCACCGACGCGCGGATGGCGCGTTCAACCTCCGCGGCCGTGTCGGCGTCGAGATCCGCGCGCGCACAGATGCCGGCGAGTGGCACGGGCAGACTGGTTTCGCGCTCCCACCAGTCGCCCAGATCGATCGCTTGGTGTAGCCCGTGGTCGGCGTACGTGAACCGGCTCTCGTGAATAATGAGTCCGGCCTGCACGTCCCCACTGCTGACGGCCGGCAAAATGCGATCGTAGCGCATCTCGACCACATCGTCGAGCTGCGGCGCGGCAAGACGGAGCAGGCGATACGCGGTGGTTTCGCGACCGGGAATCGCTACGCGCCCGCTCACGGCATCGGCCAGGGACATCGGCGTGCGCGTGACGACGAGCGGACCCACGCCGTGTCCGAGTGCCGCGCCGCTGCGGAGCAGGCGATAGCCGTTGCCCACGGCCGCAAAGGCGCCGACGCTGAGTTTGGTGAAATCGAAGTCGCCGTGGTGCGCCCGTCGGTTCAGCTCTTCGATGTCGAGCAGCACCGGCGCAATGCGCACGGGCGTGTCGACGAGGCCGAACGTGAGTGCGTGAAAGGCGAACGTATCGTTGGGGCAGGGCGAGTAGCCGAAGGTGAGCTCACGCATTATCGAATGCATGAGCGGAGGCATCGGTCAGACTCTGCTGCAGGGCGCGCACCAGCTGTGGTATGACGGCGGTGATGGCGGCGAAGGCCGCATCGAAATGCCAGCGCGCGCGATCCGTTTCTTCGATGTCGTTCGAAATCGCGCGCACTTCGATGGCCGGCACACCAGCCAGTTGGGCGGCGCGGAGCACGCCGAATCCTTCCATCGCTTCCACGTCACAGTGCACGGTGCCACCCACGCGGGCACTGGTGCCGATGGCGAGCGTGGGCGCGTTCGGCAGTGCGCGCTGCATGGCGTGCAATAACGTTACCGATGCCTGCACCGTACTCGGCGCCCACTCGGCCGGCACGTTCGAGTCGCAGTAACGCGCCTCGGAGCCGATCACGAGCGATGCTGGCGCCAGCGCGCGCGCGCGACGGGCACCGGCGATGCCGACATGCAGAATAGCGGCGGGATGCAGTGCGGCGATGGCGGCCGCGGTGCGCGCCGCCGCCTCAACCGGCCCCACGCCGCACAGCAGTGTGTGCCATCCATCGGGCGTCGCGAGTTCGCGTGCCGTGGCCGCGACCACCAGAATTCGTGCGCGATCGCTCATGACGTCCTCATGATCGTCCTCATGACAGCCTCATGCCGCGAAGTCTACACAATCACAGGTCACTCCACGAGTTCGCCGCCCCAGCTGGCCGGGTCGACGTCGGCGATCGTTTGCGTGAGTGTCCAGGCATGTCCGGCTGGGTCGCGTACGGAGGCCTGACGTTCGCCGTCGGCGTGATCGGCGGGCGGGGTAAGACCGGTCGCGCCAAGGGCGAGGGCGCGGGCGTAGGCGGCATGCACGTCGGGCACACGCACCATGAGCACGGCTGGCGGGCGACCTCCGGTGGCCGGTGCGGCGACGGCGTCCCATGCCGCCACCACCATGGCCCCGGTGCCGATCGTGAGCTGCACGCGCTGTGGTCCGCGCGCTCGCGGGATTCGCAGACGCTCGCGGGCGCCGAGCACGTCGCGTAGCCACGCCACGGCGGCGTCGATGTCGGGGTAGCTGCGCATTGGAATGAACGCGGCGTCGGGGATGGAGCGATTGCGGAGCGGCGCCAGTGCACTCGCATCCGTCACGCGATCGGCGATCACGGTGTCCTGATGCGCGAGAATCCTCGGCCACGCGGCCTCGTGCGCATCGCGCGCATCGGCCGTGGCGAACCCCTCGTGCGTGAGGGTGATCTGCGTGTAGTCACCGGCGATCGCGTCGAGATGCACCGTGAGCGTGGTCTCGGCGCCTGCGGTGCCGCCGGCGCCCGTAACCCAGCTGAGTGACACGAGTGCGTCGGGCACAAGGCGGAGAAAGCGACCGTAGTGCGGATGACGCAACGGCGCGCGTTCGTCGCTAAAGCGCTGCACGACTTCGAAGAAGAACGGCTTGCCGACCTCGGCCTGCACGCATGCGGTGTCGGCCTCGGCAAACCATGACGCCCATCCGGTGGTCCACGCGTGATAGAGCGTAGCGGCGGATCGCGGCGAGGTGCGGGTGATGGTCAGGGCGTGCATGGCGTTACGCACCCGGCCCGGCAATCGAACCCGACGCGCCTTCCTTCGGGAGCCACGGGTTCATGGCCGCGGCCGCGAGCATGCCGACGGGAGCCTGCAGCAAAAACTGACGACGGGTGTTCATGGATGGACCGGTGTGGCGTACATGTGGTCGTTGTCGGCTGCTATTCTTTCGTACCCACCGGCACACCCTGTGCGCGGGCGCGCTCCAGCCGGTCCATGCGCTTCGCACCCTGCGACATGGCATGCTCCACGAACGGGGCCGAGGACAGCGCGAAGGGTACGGCATCGGCCGGATACGCGGCGAATGCTTCCGTGATTACGGCAATGGTGGGGTCCATCAACACGTTCATGGTGTCGGCAATGGCGTCCCACACCGGCGCGCCGTGCTCGATGCCCAACCGCGACAGCAGATACAGCCCGTAGGCGATGTGGCGCGACTCATCGAGCTTGAGCAGCGCGGTCATCTGCTGCATGCCCGGCAGGATGCCGCGTGACACGAGAATCTCGTGGAACATGTGATATCCCGTTTCCGCCAGCACGCCTTCCACGATCATGTTGTACGTGGTCGACGCGCGGGCCTGCGCGTCGGGCGACGTGTCGTGGCGGAGCCGTTGCATCGCCTGCGGGAGTGCTTCGGTGAAAATCGTGTGATACGCCGGCGTGTGGAATCGGGTCAAGTCGGTGTCTAGGGCGCCCACTGCGTGCAGAAACCGATGCATGCCTTCCACGTGCTTCGCTTCTTCCCACACGAACGACGTGAGATACAGCTGTTCGTCGAGCCGCCGTTCCTGCGATACCACATTTAACAGCGGTAGGATATCGATCACCACGGCCTCTTCGCCCCCCTGAAACAGCGTGGCGAGACGGAGGAGCAGGTCCTGCTCGTCGGGCGCCAGCGCGCGCCACTGTTGTGCATCGACCGTGAAGTCGATGTCGGCCGGATTCCAGATGCCATGCCGTTTGGCTTTCTCCCAGAGGCGCCAGGGCACGGAGTCGTCGGTGAGTGCGCCCCGCTCGAGACTCCGGAACCCCGGCCGCTGGGCCGACACCTTCGTGGGGGCCGCGATGTGGTCCGCTGCGGCGTGGTCCGGCACGGTGTGGTCCGGTGCGTTGCCTACGGCGGTGGCGCCGTCATCGGTGAGCGGACTGATGGTGCGCACCACGTCCACGAGCGCATTGGCGGCGCCGACGTGGGGCAGCAGCATGGGCAACATGCCCTTCGACAGCGTGAGATGCCCGCGCATGAGCGCCACGGTGGGTGCTTCGTTGCCGCGCAACACCGACCGCCACGCCGTGAGTGGTCCGCTGATCACAAACTTCGCCTGTTTGAGGTCGGTCT
>CAMBRJ010000250.1 GCA_945870175.1 Gemmatimonas phototrophica | reverse complement strand
AGGCTCTCCGGCGACGCCCCACTCGCACGCGCTTCGCGGACCACACGGGCCGACGCGATCTGGCCGAAATGCAGATACGGTGACAATCGTGAGGTCCCATCATGCACGCTCGCTTCGTTGCGACGGTCGACGTACGGTGCGAGTTCGCGCGCGACGAAGGTGGACAGACGATCGGCCGCCGCCACGCTACCACCAACCAACGGCACCGCGGGCACCGTATGATCGATGTCGCACGCCGCCACCGCCGCGGCGATGTCGGCATCGCTCATGGTGGCGATCGGCAGCAGCGACAATCCGTGCTCACTCACCGTTGCGCGCAGTGACATGCACAACACGTCACTCACCGGCACCCGTGGTAACGCGTCGGCGACCGGCTCGATACTGTGATCGAGCAACTTGGCAATCTTCGGGCGAATGGTGCGCGCCGCATACTCCGGTTTCTCGAACGCGCCGCTGGGCACCGTGCACACACTGTCGATCGCGAGCACGCGACAGGACACGCGATCGGCGAAACGCTCCACGCGCTCGCGAATGCCCGCCGTGGGGAACAGGTCGGTGATCACCACGTAGGCGCGCGCGGCCAGGCGATCGACCACGCGACGATCATCGTTTCGCGACGGACGCAACACGAATTGGTAGTACAGGCCGCGCGACTCGGCGTCGCGCGCCGTATCACGCGCACCCTGGAGCATGAACGTGTGATGCCGGTCGGCCGCGAACGGATAGCTCGGATCGAGCCCCTGATGAATCACCAGCGGGCGGTTGACGCGATCGGCCGTGCGGATGGCCGCGCGCAGCGCCCAGTTCTCATCGAGGCGGTGCGAGGACTGCATCCAGTACAGCACGTACTCGCCCTCCGGGTGGTACGTCTTCCCGTTCACGTCGACCGTGCGCGCCACCAACTGGTCGCGGACGTAGTCGGCATCGAGAGCGTGCGGGGCGGAGGTCGAGCGGATCGCGGGCGTCGTCATAGCGAGTCCGGAACGCTCGGCAAGGGACAAAGGTGCCCGCGATGCCCCGCACGGCCACGCGGCAACGCTTGACACCCGCGCGGAGACCGCTAACTTTCCCATGTTACCCGATCGGCCCCGCGCCAACTGGAGCGGGGCCATTTTTGTCTGTGTAACCGCCGTGAGTCTCACGGTCCCGGGGCTGTAGCTCAGCTGGGAGAGCGCTGCATTCGCATTGCAGAGGTCAGGGGTTCGAGCCCCCTCAGCTCCACTGTAGTGTAGGAAATCGAGGCCGTTTCGTGACGGTTTCAGCGCTGGTGTGACGCGGGAACCCGCTGCATCGTCCAGTGTACAGACAAGTGAAGCCCGCCGCCGTTCGGTAGGACGGAGAGTTCCAATGACGGTGCGCGTGGCAGTTTTCGAACCCCTGGGGCCTGCAAAGGCTGCCAGGGGTTCTTTGCTTCTCCCGACCCCTTACTTCGCTGCTATGGCAGCGATATCCGCCCGAAACGCCGCCATGCTCTCCGCGATGAACCGGCTTTCCTCTTCCTCGACTTTCCCCGCGTAGTCGCTCATCGCGGTGAACCCGAGCGTGCCGATAAAGCGCATGATCGCGCTCTCGCGCACCGTGACGTCGAACTCGCGCGAGAGCAGCGTCTGGCCCTCGGGGCCGGTACGAAAGCCGAGGGTGAACAGCACCCCGCTCCCCTCGAACGGGCGACGGAGTGGCGAGCGAAGCAGGCGCTCCGTGATGAGCGGAAGATGCCACTCGGGGTCCTTCGTGAAATGCATGGCCCAGCCCCGTTCACGCGCGCCTCGCGTGTGCACGAACTCGCCTTGCATCGTCGTGACGCCCACCGTGAAGAACGAGATCTTGGCCAGCGCGTCCACCGTGAGCTGCAAGGTGTCGGGCATGCGCCGCGCCGCGCCGAGGATGGGCTGCAGTTGGCCGTCGTGCGAGCGGAAGCGCACGGTCAGCCGTTGGTTCCGCGCCTCGGCGTCGAACCAGTCCGATCCGTTGCGGTCGGCGAGCCGGTACCGGTAGCGGGCCGGCTCCACGTACTTGCTGATGTACTTGGCGAAGGCGGGGAACCCACGCGTGAGGCGGTCGCCGCTCACGGTGATCTGGAGCGTGACCAGTGTGGAGCCATCGCCCTGCGGCGCCGTGGCGATCGAGTCGATCGTGAGCAGTCGGCCTAGCGCGGCCGTCGTCCGGGGGAGCGCCGCGTGGTAGTCGGCCCGAACCGCGGCGGCCGGCCGCTCTGCCGACAGGAACAGCGCGCGAAAAATGTCGTCGGCCCGGCTCGGTGGCATGGCGCCGACGGCATGGTCCACGCGGGTGCGCCACGCCCAATCCTGCTCGCCCAGTTGCTCGAGCTCGATCAGGTGCCGCGAGTCGCCGATCCTGACCGGTACCGGCACGCCGGGGCGCGCGGTGAAGACATACTGGGCGCCGCTGAGCCCCGCCTGGACCTCGAGATCGCGGTCGGCGCCTGTGCGGGTAGTGCGCATCGCCGTCCACAGGGACGTGTCATGCTCCAGCTTCGACGGGGCGAACGCGTAGCGCGCAATGCGCATGCGCGCGGCCGAGAATCTTGGAGACCGCGCGACGTTCGTGAAACGCGCTTCGATCGCCGCGGCGAGCGCGTTCGCGTTCACCTTGGCGGAGGCGATGTCGGGTCCGTAGGCCAGCGCGGCCGCCCGACAGCCGCCCAATAGCACAACGATAGCCCCGGCGGTGACCAAGACCGTGGCAAGGCGTTGCGCCGTCGATCGCGGAAGGAGTCGCATGGGGTTCCAGTACACCGGAGAACACTCAAGTGGCATGCCCCACACGGCAAGCGCCCGCCGGCGATTACTTTTCATGATTCGCGTGGCCCACTGAACGCCGCACTTCTCGGTATCCGCCGTGTCCGACTCCGCTCCTGAATCCGGTTCTGAACCCACCGCCGCCCCACGTCGCGACTTCATTCGCGAGATGGTGGCCGACGATGTCGCCAATGGTCATTTCGGTCGGCCTCCCGCCACGCGGTTCCCGCCCGAGCCGAACGGCTTTCTGCACATGGGGCACGCCAAGTCGATCTGCCTGAACTTCGGCATCGCCAAAGAGTTCGGCGGCACCTGCAACCTGCGTTTCGACGACACGAACCCGGCCACGGAAGACGTGAAGTACGTGGAGGCGATTCAGCGCGACGTGCAATGGCTGGGCTTTCAGTGGGACAACCTCTTCTACGCGTCGGACTATTTCGAGAAGCTGTACGACATCGCCGAGTCGCTGGTGCTGAAGGGTAAGGCGTACGTCGATTCGCAGAACGAAGAACAGATCCGCGCCGGGCGCGGCACCGTGACATCGGCCGGCACGCCGGGACCGTATCGCGATCGCTCGGTCGAGGAAAATCTCGACCTGCTGCGTCGCATGCGCGCTGGTGAATTCGCCGACGGCACGCACGTGCTGCGCGCCAAAATCGATCTCGCGCACGTCAATATGATCATGCGCGATCCCCTCCTGATCCGCATTCGGCACGCGCATCATTACCGCCGCGGCAACGAGTGGTGCATCTACCCGCTGTATGACTTTGCGCACGGACTCAGCGACGCCATCGAAGGCATTACGCGCTCGTTGTGCACGCTCGAGTTCAAGGACAGCCGCGAGATTTATGACTGGCTGGTGAAGGAAGCCGGCTTTGAGCATCCGCCCACGCAGATCGAGTTCGCGCGGCTCGAGCTGGACTACACCATCCTCAGCAAACGCAAACTGCTGCGGTTGGTGAACGAAGGGCACGTGACGGGATGGGATGATCCGCGCATGCCCACCATTGCGGGACTCCGTCGTCGTGGCGTGCGTCCGGAGGCCATTCGCGAGTTTTGCGAAACGATCGGCGTGGCGCGCAAGGATGCGCGCGTGGAGATCGCGGCCTTCGAGCATGCGGTGCGCAACGACCTGAACATGGACGTGCCGCGCGTGTTGTGCGTGCTCAATCCGCTCAAAGTCGTGCTCACGAATTATCCTGAGGATCTCGTCGAGGATCTCGACGCGCCGAGCTTCCCGAACGATGTGCCGAAGACCGGCTCGCGCAGCATGCCGTTCTCGCGCGAGCTATTCGTGGATCGCGACGACTTTATGGAAGATCCGCCGAAGAAGTTTTATCGACTGGCGCTGGGCAAGGAGGTGCGGTTGCGCTTCGGCTATCTCATTACCTGCAACGAAGTCGTGAAGAACGACGCGGGTGAGGTCGTCGAGTTGCGCTGCACGTACGATCCCGCCACGCGCAGCGGGCAGGCGCCCGACGGCCGAAAGGTGCAGGGCACCATTCACTGGGTGAGCGCGGCGCAGGCGTTGTCGTGCGAAGTGCGGGTGTACGATCGCCTGTTCTCGCAGCCCGATCCCGATGCCGTGCCCGACGGACAGGATTTCATCTCGACGCTCAATCCGCAGTCGCTGGTGGTGATCGCCGATGCGAAGATCGAGCCCAGTGTGGCCAACGATCCGATCGGGTCGCGCTATCAGTTCGAGCGCACCGGTTACTTCATGAGTGAAGTGGAGAGCAGCACGCCGGAGAAGTTGGTGTTCAACCGGATCGTGGGGATGCGAGATAGCTGGGCGAAGGAAGTGAAACGCAGCTGAGTCGGATTGCCGGCGCATGCGTAACGGGGGTGACGGAGGTCCGTCGCCCCCGTTGCACGTTGGGGCATGAACATGTCGCCGCCGAGTTGCGGAAACCGCCGAGAGCCGAGCAATCTATGGGTATGCCAATCGCGCACGAGCGTCGCTGGTCGGTGGAGGACGTCTGGGCATTGCCCGACGATCCGCACCAGCGCTTTGAGACCGTGGACGGGGAGCTGCTGGTGAGCCCGATGCCGCGGTTCGCGCATCAGCGCGCGGTCGCCAAGATCGGGCTCATGCTCGGCGCGTACGTGAAGCGCCAGCGCGTTGGCGAGCTGATGTTCTCGCCGTACGACGTCGTGCGAGGGAAAGTGGCCCCGCCGCCGCCCTATCTCGCGGTCGAAGTATTGTCGTCAAGCACGGCGCGGGCCGATCGCCTACGGAAGCGTCCGCGGTATCAGCGCGCGGCGATCGAGTGCTGGCTGATCGATCTGGACTCACAGTTGATCGAACGGTGGACACCCGACCTGGACCGACCGGAGATCTGCGCCGATCGGCTGGTATGGCTCGCGCCGGGTGCTGCGGAGCCTCTGG
>CAMBRJ010000249.1 GCA_945870175.1 Gemmatimonas phototrophica | reverse complement strand
CATCGCGGCGCTTGCCGACCTCACCGTTGTGGTCGAGGCCGGAAAGGGAAGCGGGGCCCTGATTACCGCCGATCATGCGCTCGAATTGAACCGCACCGTGGCGTGTGTGCCGAATGCGATCGATCAGGTATCGTCGCTGGGCAGCAACGCGCTGCTTAAGATGCATGCCGAGCCAATCCTTGCCGTCGATGACGTGCTGGCACTCCTGCGCATCGATCGGTCCGTCTCTACGCACGTGGCCCTCGATGGCGATGCCGCGCGGTGCTGGGACGCCATCAAGCAGGGGGCTCGTGACATTGATCAGGTGGCGGCTATCGCGCAGTTGCGGCCACGTGAAGCGGCGGCAGTCTTGAGCGCGCTCGAAATCGACGGGCTCGTGTACTTCGGCCCGTCGGGGCAGGTGCATCCGTCTGTCAGCATGTCGTGAGTGCTCCGACCGCGACGCCCGTGGGTTATCGGCATCTCTATCTGCATGTGCCGTTCTGTGCGCGGCGCTGTAGCTACTGTGATTTTGCGATCGCCGTCCGCAAGCACGTGCCGTGGCGAGCGTTTGCTGATTCGGTGGACGCTGAGCTTCGGCTTCGTCGCGCTGCCGAGTCGTGCGACGTGTTGAGCACGCTGTATCTCGGCGGCGGCACGCCGTCGCGCTTGGGAGGTGAGGGTATCGAGCGTCTCTTTGCGATGCTGCATCGGCATATCCGGTTGGAGGCGCAAGCCGAGGTGACGCTTGAAGCGAACCCGGAAGACGTTTCGACCGAGGCGGTCGCCGCGTGGCGTCGGGCGGGTGTGAATCGGGTCAGCCTCGGAGTGCAGAGCTTCAACGACCGCGTGCTGTCGTGGATGCATCGCGTGCACGACGCTGACGCTGCCCTCAGAGCGGTCGAGACGCTGCGTGCCGGCGGGATCGACGCGCTGTCGCTCGACCTCATCTTCGCCGCGCCGGACACGCTGGAGCGCGATTGGAGCGACGACATCACGCGACTGCTCGCGCTCGCCCCCGACCACATCTCGCTGTACGGGCTCACGATCGAGCCCCACACACCACTTGGGCGATGGCACGCCCGTGGTGAGGTCGAGGAGGCGCCGGAGGAGGTGTACGAGCGCCAGTTTCTCGAGTCACACCTCCGATTGCAGGCAGCTGGCTTCGAGCACTACGAGGTGTCGAATTTCGCGCGGCCGGGTTGTCGCGCGCGGCACAACAGCGCGTACTGGCAGACCGTGCCCTACTTGGGACTTGGCCCGTCGGCCCACGGGTTTGACGGGTCGGAGCGGCGCTGGAATCACGCGGCGCTAGCGGCCTGGGAATCGGCGTTGTCCGCGGGCGGTGACCCCCTCGAAGGCGCGGAAACGCTCACCAGCCCAAACCGTGAGGCCGAGATGGTGTACCTTGGGTTGCGCACGATCGACGGGCTGGAGCTTCGGGATGGTGAGGAAGCCCGCGTCGCCACGTGGCGTCGGCAGGGGTGGATTGAGTCTGTTGATGAGACCGCCGGATCGCGTATCCGGTGCACCGCCTCCGGGTGGCTTCGGCTCGATGCCTTGGCCGCCGACTTGACGGCACTTCGAAGTCGTTCGTAGCGTTACACTTATGGCCACTAGTGGGGAGCTCTCGGAACGGGAGCGACAGGTACTGGAAGCGGTGATCCACAGTTACGTGGCAACGGCCGAGCCTGCGGGTTCGCGTACGTTGTCGCGTCGCTTTAGCTTGGGCATTTCGCCCGCGACCATTCGGAACACGATGAGCGATCTGGAAGAGAAGGGCTTTCTCTTTCATCCACACACGTCGGCCGGACGCATCCCCACGGACAAAGCGTATCGTGTGTACGTCGACTCGCTGATGCGCGTGGAGACGATCACTGGCGATGCTCGGCGACGCTTGCACGCCGACATCTCGACGGGTGGGTCGGCGATCGAAGCGATTCTCCGGCGTGCCGCGCAGTCACTCGGGATCCTGACGCAGGAACTCGGTGTCGCCCTTGGCCCTCGGTTTGAACGGGCGACGCTGCGTCAGATCGAGTTGGTGCGAATGTCGTCGGAGCGCCTGTTGATGGTGCTGACCCTGCACGGCGGTGCCGTGCGCACCGTGTTCGTCGAGGTCCCTGGCGTTATCGCCGACGAAGCGCTCATCGAAGTCACGATCGTGCTTAACGAGCGCCTCTCCGGGCTCACGCTCGAGCAGGTCCGGACGACGCTGGCCTCTCGGTTGCGCGATGTGCAGCTCAAGCCGGAAACGGCTGAACTGCTGCACATCTTTGTGCAGGAGGGGGAACAGGCGTTCGGACGCGTCGCGGATCCACTGGAGACTGTCGTGCTTGGACAGCCATCGTTGCTGGCGGATCAGCCCGAGTTCGCCAGTGGAGAACGGTTGCGGCAGTTGATCGAGCTGACGGAAACTCGACAGCAGGTCGCGTCGTTGCTGGAAGCGAAGCCGGGGGCGAACGGCATTTCGATCACCATCGGCAACGAGCACGGAGACCCGCGGCTCGAACCGTTCACGGTGGTAACCGCCGAGTATCAGGCGGGTTCCCTGAGCGGGGTCATCGGCGTGATCGGTCCCACGCGAATGCCATACGACAAGGTGATCGCGCTGGTCGGTCACACCTCCCGACTCGTGTCCGATTTGCTCTGCTGATCGTTCCTCCCCTCGCTTCAGGCGGGCGGAACGGTCGATATTTCCGATAGGCGTTTCCGCACGACTTTGAGTTCACCGACGGGCGTCCGGCTTCCGGTACCCGTCGTTCGACTGCGCCGCCCACTGGCAGCGCGTTTTTCCGGGTTTCGACATGGCCGATTTTTACGCGGTACTTGCTGTGCCGCGCGATGCATCTGATGACGACATCAAGAAGGCGTATCGTCGCCTGGCGATGCAGTGGCACCCTGACCGCAATGCGGGCGCGAAGGAGGCCGAGGAGAAGTTCAAGACGATCACTGAGGCGTACGACGTGCTTCGTGATCCGCAAAAGCGCGCCGCGTTCGATCGGTACGGTGAGGCCGGGCTCCGTGGTGCCCAACAACAGCAGTATGAGCACGTCGATCTGTCCGAGGCGTTGAACATCTTCATGCGCGACTTCGGCGGCTTCGGCGACTTGTTCGGGGCGCAGGGCGGTGGCCGTCGGAACGGGCCGCGCTCGGGCGGCGATGTGAAGCTGCCGCTGCCGCTCACGCTGACCGAAGTCGCAACCGGCGTCGAGAAGTCGGTCGTGCTCAAGGTGCTCGAGGCGTGTGACAAGTGCGAGGGCTCGGGCGCCGAGCCGGGTACCAAGCCGCAAACCTGCAACAGCTGCGGCGGCGCGGGTGAAGTGCGACGTGCCCAGCGCTCGTTCTTCGGGCAATTCGTGTCGGTTGCCCCGTGTCCGACGTGCGCCGGTGAGGGCGTGGTGGTCTCGTCGCCGTGCAAGAAGTGTCGTGGAGAAGGACGCGCGCGGGCTGAGCGCACGCTCAAGATTCAGGTGCCGGGCGGCGTCGCGACCGGACAGTACATGACGCTGCGTGGCGCGGGAAATGTCGGGCCGCGCGGCGGCACCAAGGGCGATGTGCTCGTGGTGTTCGAGGTGGAAGACGACGCGCGTTTCGATCGCGATGGTGAGGATCTGTTCTGCGAAGCGCTGGTTACGTACGCACAGCTCGTGTTCGGCGCCGACATTCGCGTGCCTGGTCTGATCGGTGATCTGTCGCTGCGGGTACCGACGGGAACGCAGAGCGGCACCGTGTTTCATCTGCGCGGCCGCGGATTACCGCGCGTGAACGCGTCCGGCACCGGTGATCTCCACGTCAAGGTGCAGCTGTGGACGCCGCAAGACGTGGACGGTGAAGAGCAGTCCGCGATCGAACGGCTGGACACCCTGCAAGGGCAGGCGCCGGCGCAGCGCGAGAAGGGCTTCTGGTCGAAAATGAAGGAGGCCCTCGGTGCTTGAGGCTTCATTGCGTTGGGTCAGCGTGCGGGTCAGCCCCGGCGTCGAAGTCGGCAGCCGAGAGGCCTGCCTCGCGGCGCTCTTCGCGGTGGGTGCCCAAGGCGTGCACGAAGACGGCGCGTCGCTGGTCACGCACTTTCCGCCGTCAACCGATCTGGCCGCGGTCCATGTCGCACTGACCGTGGCCGACGAGGGCGTAACGATTGAGACGGCGCCGGTGCCCGACATCGATTGGAGCGAAGCGTGGAAGTCGCGCATCAACGCGCACGATCTCGGCTCGCTCACCGTCACGCCGCCGTGGCTCGCCGAGGGGCGCGATCCGGCGCGGACGATCGTGATCGAGCCAGGGATGGCGTTCGGCACGGGGGAGCACGCCACGACGCGCGGTGTGGTGCGCCTACTCCCAACCGTGATGCGCGATGGCGATATCGTCGCCGACCTCGGCGCGGGCAGCGCCGTGCTGGCGATCGCGGCCGCCAAACTCGGGGCGTCCCGTGTGTACGCCGTTGAGCTCGACGGCGAAGCCATTCCTGACGCAGAGCGGAATGTGCTCCGCAACGACGTCGCCGATCGGGTGCATGTGTTTGAGGCGGACGCCGGTGCCCTGTTGCCACTGCTGGCGCCGGTGCGGGTGGTGTTGGCGAACATCATCTCGTCCGTCTTGGTCGAACTCTTGCCGATTATCGCGGAGTCGCTGACGGACGATGGCGGTGCCATCCTGAGCGGCATCCTGCAGGAGGAGCGCGAGGAGATGCTGGGCGTCCTCGCGGCGACTGGCTGGCGCGTACTCGATGAGGATGCGGAGGATATCTGGTGGTCGGTCTCGATCGCGAGGGCGTAGCCGCCGGCCGGCCGAACTTCGTCACGACCGAACCGTTTGCGGTCGGGGCGACGAGCGTGCTCGACGAGCACGCGGCGCGGCACATGCGCGTGCTGCGGCTCGAGTCCGGCGCCGTGGTCGGCGTGCGAGATGGGCAGGGACAGGTGGGAGCCGGGCAGGTCGTGCGGCTCACGAAAACGCAGGCCCATGTCGAGATCACCGACGTCGCGGTCATCGCGCCGCTTCCCGAGGTGCATCTGCTCGTGCCGGTAGCCGATCGCGAGCGGATGTTGTGGCTGGCCGAAAAAGCCTGTGAGCTGGGCTGTACGAGCTGGCGTCCGGTGCTCTGGCGACGATCCCGGAGTGTGTCGCCGCGCGGGGAAGGCGTCGCTTTTCAGCAGAAAGTGATGGCTCGCATGACAAGCGCGCTGGCA
>CAMBRJ010000248.1 GCA_945870175.1 Gemmatimonas phototrophica | reverse complement strand
GGCGCGCCGATATATCGACAAATATCGGTCGATCATCGCATCAAAGCTGTATTGCTCTTGCACAAGCCGCCTGCCTTCATGAGCCAATTTCTGCGCGTGATGTGGCTGGCGGAGCAGCGTGTCGAGTGCCACCGCAAGGGCATCGGCGTTTCCCGGCGGCACCAGGACGCCGGTCTCTCCCGGCAGCACGAGCTTGGGGATACCGCCGACCGCAGATGCGACGACGGGCAGCCCCGAGAGCATCGCCTCCAGCAGCGCCAGCGGCAGCCCCTCGTTCAGCGAGGGCATCACCCAGCCATCCGCTGCGGCAAGCAGATCGGGGATGTCATTGCGCAACCCCAAAAGCTGCACCCGGTCGTGCAGTCCGGCTGCCGCGATCTGTTCGCGTAGGGCGCGTTCTTCATCGCCGCGCCCCGCAACGGCGATCCGCCATGGCGGCAACCCCGTATGCTGCGCGAGCGTTGCCGCCGCTTCGACGAGCACCGCATGACCCTTCACCGCATAGAGATTGCCGACGGCGAGCAGGAGTTGCTCGGAGTCGCCCAGCGCCAGCGCTTCCCGCGTCGCCGCGCGATTCCCAGCGCGATGCATGACGCCGTTGGGTATGAGCTCCACCCGTGATCGCGGCATTCTGAGTGACAACGCCAGATGCTCACAGGTGCTGTCCGACACGCCGACGACGGCCGAAGCGCGTCGGGCAGAAAAGCCGAGGGCGATCCGACGACGCGCCGCCGAAGCAAACGACGTTCCACCGTGCATGGTGAGGACGTTCGGCACGCCCGATAGAGCGCCGGCCATCCCCGCGTAGAAGCCCATCGTAAACTCATGGGCGTGCAGCACTTTCAAACGTTCCCGTCGCACCCAGCGCGACATCCGATAGACGACTGCGGGATCGACTGGCCGCGATAGCTTCGGCAAATACACGAAGTGCCCAGCGGCCCGCAGCCTCTCGGTGAGCCACCCTTCACCGCCACTAAACACAGCGGGGCGCACCTCGACGCCGCGCGCTGCGAGGCCGTTGGCGAGGCTGAGCACCGTCGATTCCGCGCCGCCCGGGCCATCGGACTCTATCAGGACGGCCACCGGTCCGATGTCGACAGCGCTGGCCTGTGGAGCTGGCGGCACTAGGTACCCTGAGGTCGAGGATCGACTGCGGAGCGTCCGCTTGCGTAGACGGCTCGGCCGGGCCGCCTGTGCGGATTCCGCCATCCGGCCATTGAGTTTCTGGCCGACGTGATCGGCGCCGGCGTCGGTGCCAATCCGGCCGAGGTCTCACGGGCAATCCCGAGAGCAGCCGCGTGCAACCCAGCCGTCATCGCGAGCTGAAACCAGAGAAACGGGTAGAACGCCACCGCCATGAAAAAGCCCGCCACCGCGAACCCGACCACTCCCGCATCCAAACCGAGCGACATATGGTGGACGAACCTCCCGCGCTGTCCCAAGTGCCGGAGTACTCGGCGGGTACGCGCATTGACGTACCAGATCGCGCCCAACAGTGCACAGAAGATCGCGAGTCCGGTATATCCAAGCTGCGACATGATCTCGATGAAGCTGTTGTGCGAGACTTCAACCACGCGTTCGCCACGGACGTTGTATCGTTCCACAATGCCCGACTGTGCCGCGTAGTTGGAGCTGTAGTACGGCACCCAGTTCTCGTAGCCGACCCCGAAAAACGGGTGATCCTTAGCCATCTCTCGCCCGGCCTTCCAATAGGCCATGCGCGCAAGCGACGTTTCATCCGTTCCGGACGACTGAAAGCGCGCTTTCTGCCATTCGGGAATAGCCGCCCACGTGAGGGGGGCAACCACCGCCAGCACCACGAGGCCACGCACCTTTCTTCGGCTTTTGAGCAGCATCCACATTGCGACGCAAGCCAAGGCAAGCTGCCCGCCGCGAGAGCCGGATGCGACCACCGAGAGTAATGCGCTCAGCGGTAGAAACGCGAGGACGATGAACTGGTTTCGGGAGAGACGGGGGGCGAGCGCAACAACGAAGTGGAACGCGATCGGGATGAAGAGGCACATTTCGAGGGCGAACTCGCCGGAATTGCGAAACCAACCGGGGGCGCCGCCATTTCCCCACGAACCCACGAGAAACGACCGGAACCCGTGCTGACTCATTTTGGTGTTCCAGAGCATGAACAGCAAAATGAACAAAAACCAGCGACGCTCGTTGCTGGCCGAATTGGCGATGAGCACGAAGGCGATGATCCAGTTCACATAATTGTTGAGCTTGCTAAAGGAAACTTCAGGATAAGAAGCGAGCGCACTGCTGAGCAAGACAATGGCGGTAAACGCCAGCATCAGCCAGTTAAGCACGCTCTTCGAACGGAACTGCAGCCCCTCCACCACGAAGGAAAGTACCGCCGCTGCGATGCAGAAGCGCGCGTAGGGTGGCCCCTGTAGCACCTCGTAGACTTGCTGCGGCCGGACGTATTCGAAAAAAACGTAGATGCACGTCCATTTGAACGACCAAGGCTCCGCCCAGAACCCGTTCCAGAGCGCACGGATCTTCAAGTTTGCCATCGCGTCTGGAATCGCCCCAGTGCTGCGCCAGGATACGGCTCGTGTCGCCACTCTCTGCAAGCTCCGTAAAGTCGGTTCGCCGATGCACCAGCGATGAATAATGGTCACCATCTTGGACGGCCTAGTAGTCCTCCTAACGCCACCGACCAACGAAACCAAGCCGTGACGAATGGTTTTGATGGGCCACCGTAGCGAAATATCCATCGCCAGACTTCAATCGGTTCCGGTTGTGCTTGCGCAGCAATTGAATCTAGCTTTCATCAACATTTTCCGTTATCGCCTCGTAGTCGGCTTCGGCGACAGCTATGCTTCGGTCTATATGACGAATCGAGAAGGTGCATGTCACGCGGTGCGTGGCTAAACCGAAAGCAGTTGTCGGAGTATCGAACCCAACAACCTGCTAGTGCTGACCTCGGCACCCTTAACTTCGGCACGCATGGAACAGAAGGAAGACTGGCCGAGCTGGTCACCACAGGAACTGCAATTCGGAAACCGAAGAACGCGGAGGCACCGCTCAGGACAATTCTACGAGGAGCCTATGCTGGTGTGCCGATCACGTACCTCCTTCGGAACCGTGGCCGCGCCTTCTGTCTGTGGGGAAATCATGCACGGCCGGGTAGGCATCGCAGAGTTGCAACGGATCTAGGAGTGCGGACGAGAGTACATGCGACGCAAGCGCAGGCGTGCCGATAATGCACTCAAGTCGAGCGCGATAAGAGATATTCGGACCGTAATTCTAGCGCGGGCTCCGCCGAGAGAGCTGTTGGGACGTTCGTGACTGAAGAGCATGCGCGACCCAGCCTGTGCGCATGACGCGCTCGACCTGATGCAAGCCCACCGCGACCGTTCGCGCGCACATCGCGCCATTAGCGCCGTGCCCCGTACGTCCGATCGCTCAGGAGGAAGCGCCGATGCAGCGCCGCCGCCAACGCGGCATTCGCCCTAGCCCGAGCGCTCTCAAGGCGCACGGCCCGCGAGTAGAACCCACTTGCTGACACACCTAGCACGTCACACAATGTCCCCACCGGCCACCTCCCTCGAGGCTTCGCCCAAAAGTCGAACTTCACATCGACTCCCTAGTAAAGTAGGCCGCGGCTTTTAATGTCGCGATCCATCCGCAACGTCGTCACCTCTTTGCGCAGTCGCGTCAGCTCGGCCTGCTCTGAATTGGCACCCTGGCGTCCCGTCGCGGCCGCGGCGGCATCACTCGTCGCCGTACGCATCCGAGTCCGTAGCAGATTGACATGAATCGAGAGATCGCGCGCCGCCTGCACCATCGACACCCCGCGCACCGTCTAACTGAACGGCATCGTGCTTGAACTCTTCGCTGAACTTGCGCTTTGCTCTGGCCATGGCCTACCTCCCACTCCGTAGGTACACCTAAGAAAGGTGTCTACGGAACCCGGAACAGCTCAAACGGCCTTGGATGTCATGGGCTCCTCGGGTATCGATCAACTCGCTCCGGCTGGAACGACCAAGGAAGGCAGTGCCGCGATCATCACGCCGTTCATAGCAACCTGCACCGCCAACAGCCCAAGCCCAATTCGTGGTGCGCGATGAACACGGATCACCATTAGCACGGTGAGCGGTGTCATCCAATGCTGGGAAAACAGAAACATCTCGGTTCCAAACACGGAGTGCAACACCACATTGAAGAGCAATACTCCTAAAGAGGCAAGAATAATCAGCCCCGCCTCACTCTGCTCGCGATCCTTCCAGCCGACCGCCGTAGCGGTTAGCAGAGCGCCAAGACCGATCACAAGACGCGAGACCGAGCTTGCGGCTTGCGCGAAGAATACCGCGCGGCATTCCGTCAACTCCGCACAAAACGACAGGTCTCTCGTCGACGCGCCAAACGCAAAAAACGTTTGAGACAAAGCCACACCGAAGTTCCCTAGGTTCCTCGTGATGCTTGCCGGCGCGAAGGACACAAAACTTTCGATATAGTTGCCAACGCCGGCATTAGCGGCCTCCTCGGCATACCCGAGCAAGTAGATCGCAAGTATTCCCGACCCAACGGCAACCATCGCCACGACCGCCGTCAAAATACCGGAGCGGATCACGCTCGACTTCCAACTATCGTGTAGGGTGTATCGCTGGTGCAGCATGCGCAGGATGCCAAATACGGCGGCATTCGTGATGGTAATCGACACTATCAGGAATCCAAGCGTCACCCAGACGACAGTTCGCCCAGCAGTACGGGACTTGACTAGGTGGCCGAAGTACCAAAACAGTAGGGCAATCAAGGCGTTGCTGACCGCAAACGCCTCAGGGATGGAGCCGAAGATCATCATCGAAAACGAGGTGGCATACAGCGTTGCCACGAGCAGACTTGATCTCCTGCTGTCGGTGAGAAGCAGGGCCGTTCGGTACATCGCGACCGTGGCCACCAACGACGCCAGCGGTGAGATCCCGAGGGCCAAACTCTCGCGGAATTGCTCCCGATCCATTCCTACGGCGACCGCACTCACAGAGAGATCCAGGAGACGGATCGGGACTGAAAACAAGTTTGCCAAGTGAGGATGCACCATCGAGCGGCGCGCCCATCCGTGTGCCAATGCGGTCAGGTTACTGAGGGTGTCGGCATCGAAGATGCCATCGTCGATGGTGAACAGCCCTAAGTTGTACCAATGCACAGCTAACCA
>CAMBRJ010000247.1 GCA_945870175.1 Gemmatimonas phototrophica | reverse complement strand
GCACTCCCGATCTTCGATGCCGAAGTGGCCACGTGGGAGCGGCATACCGACTGGCGCTATCGTATCGCGGCGCTCGAGCATCGCGCGCGCGCGACCGACGTCGATCGGGTAATCGCAGCGGAAACGTTCATCGCCGATACCGATCCGCGGATACGCACCGCCGCGCTGCAGCGTCTCGCGAACGTCGCCAACGACAGCCTGTCCGCGCGCGTTCGCCTGCTCGCCGTGCGCGCCAGCACCGATCGTGATTCCCTCGTCCGTTCGCTGGCCACGCGACTGCTCGCGCCGCGGGATTCGACGGTACGTCCACCGAGAAGGGCGACGCCGGACTCGCTGGTCGCGCGACCGCTGATCGAGTACGAACGGCTGGTCCGCCTGTGGGGCGCGGTCGGTAGCCGTCAGCCCGTGGCCGTGATTGAGACCGACGACGGCGTGGTCACCCTGCAGCTCTATGGGCGCGAAGCACCGTTGGTGGTCGAGGCCTTCGTCCGACTGGCCAACGACGGGTTCTACCGGAACACGGTCTTCCATCGCGTGGTCCCCAACTTCGTGGTGCAGGACGGAGATCCGCGCGGCGACGGAACCGGCGGACCGGGGTTCTCCCTCCGCGAGAGCTACTCTCGGCGGCGTCATGAGCGCGGATGTGTGGGGCTCGCCACGTCAGGGCCGGATACCGGTGGAAGCCAGTACTACCTCTGTCACTCCAGTCAGCCGCATCTCGACGGTGCGTACACCGTGTTTGGCACGGTGCTCTCCGGATTCGACGTCATGGATCGCATCGTGCAAGGTGACCGGATGGTGCGCATCCGTATCCTGTGACCCGATCCTCGCCCCGCCACTACGCCCATTCATGAACGCACGAGCCCCTTTCGCGCGTCAATTCAGGACTCCGCTCGCGGTGATCCCGGTCGTCTCGGCTGTGCTGCTTTCCTGCGCCCCTGCTGCACGTCCTCTGGCGGGCTCGCCGACGCGCGCGGTGTTGCCGCCCACGACCATGGCCGTCGGGGCGCAGCTGCTCCGCTTCACGTGGACCTACAAAGACGAGACGTTCGAGGCCAACGGGGAAGGGGCGGTTCGGGCGCAGGCACCGGACCGGGCGCGCCTCGACTTCTTCCTCCGAAACGGGATGGCCGGCGGCTATGCCATTCTCCTTGGTGACTCGTTGTTCGTCCCCGGCGTCGACCTGGTGAAGCGGTTACTCCCTCCCGTGCCGCTGCTGTGGTCCAGTCTGGGACGCTTGGCGCTGCCGCCCACCCGCGACACGACCGCGCGGATCGACGGCGACACACTGCGGGCCGATCTCGGCGTGCTGCGCGGGCGCGATGCCTCCGGCGCCGACGGTCGGGCGTGGCGCCTCGCGTTCGCCGGTACCACCCTCGCACGGGTCGAGCGGATCGAAAACGGCAAGGTCATCGAGTGGATGTCGCGCCGGCGTGGGGCCAACGGGCAGTGGCAATTGCAGTATGTTCATGAGCGAGGCAAGCGGCGTCTGGCCATTGCCGTGACCGATACCACGACCGTCGAGGGATTCGATGACGCCATCTGGCGCCGTCCGTAACATCGTGCGTGCCGCGCGGGGGGCTTCCGCGCTGGTGCTGGCACTGTCGCTGGTGGGGGGCTGCTACGGCTTCTCCGGCGGTGGCGGCCTGCCCAAGCAGTTGAAGACCGTGGCGATCGAGCCGTTCGATAATCAAACGGCGGTTCCCGAATTGCAGCGCGAAGTGTTTGAGCAGTTGCGCGCCGCACTGCGAGAGCGCCTCAACTTGCGCGAAGCGCCCGCCGCCCGCGCTGACGTCGTGGTGCGTGGCACGTTGGTGAAGTACGACGTCGACTTGCCTGCCGGTGTCAGCGCCGATGGTCGGCAAACGACCTCGACGCGCCGACGGCTCATCATCGTCCTCGATGTCGAGATCATCGATCAGACCACTGGCCGAACCCTGCTCAGCAAGAAGGGGCTACAGCGTGAAGGACAATACGCCGAAGGGGGTGAAGTCGCCGGACGGAAGAACGCGCTCGAAAGCTTGATCTCCGATCTCGTGGAAGGAGTCCAGTCGCAATGGTGACGCACGATGGCCCCCGGGTCCCGTCATCGAAAGTCATGACGCTCGAGGAGGTTGCGATCTGGCGCCGTAGCGTGCGCGGCGACGTGGTCTTTACCAATGGCGTGTTCGATCTACTGCATCCAGGCCACGTCGATGTCCTCGATCGCGCGCGCCGCGAGGGGGCGGCGTTGGTGGTCGGCGTCAACAGCGACGCATCGGTTAAGCGACTCAAGGGGCTCGCGCGCCCCATTCGCACGTCGGTCGAGCGGATTGCCGTGTTGGCTGGGCTCGAGGCCGTCGATGCTGTCGTGCTGTTTGAACAAGATACCCCGATCGAGCTCGTGCGCGCCATCGAGCCCGATGTCATTGTGAAGGGCGGCGACTATTCGCCGGAAACTATCGTTGGCGCGGATCTCGTGACCGCACGCGGGGGACGCGTGGTGGTCATTCCGCTGGTCGACGGACACTCCACAACTTCCACCATCGAGAAACTGCGTGGCTGACGCTGCCGTGAACGGATCGAACCTGACGAATGACGATCGCCCAGTGCTCTCCGCGCGCGTGGGGCGCGCCCACGACGCTACGCGCCCGGTGCGCCTTGAGCGCGGCGCTGTCCCCTATGCCGAAGGGTCGTGTCTCGTGTCGTTTGGTGAGACGCGCGTGCTCTGTGCCGCGTCGGTGGAGACCGGCGTTCCCGGGTGGCGCCGCGGGTCGGGCGACGGATGGGTCACCGCCGAGTACTCGATGCTGCCTCGCGCGACCAAGACGCGATCCTCTCGTGAACGCCAGCAGGTTGGAGGCCGGACGCAGGAGATTCAGCGGCTGGTCGGGCGTAGTGTGCGCGCGATGCTGGATGATTTTCGCTTCGGCGAGTTCACCGTGAAAGTGGACTGCGATGTGTTGCAAGCCGACGGCGGCACCCGCACCGCGGCCATTACCGGTGCCTGTGTGGCCGTGCACGATGCGTTCACCTGGATGGTGCAGACCGGCCGTATTCCCGTGTCCCCGGTTCGGCGACGCGTGGCCGCCATCAGCATCGGACTGGTGGACGATCAGCCGCGCCTCGACCTCGACTACGAGGAAGATGTGCGGGCCGGTGTGGACATGAACGTGGTGATGAGCAGCGAAGGCCGCTTTGTCGAGGTGCAGGGCACGGGTGAGCACGGTACGTTCGCGCGCGAGCAGCTCGATGCGTTGTTGTCAATCGCCGTGCGGGGTATCGAGACGCTGGATGCGCTTCAGCTTCGGGTGCTGGCCGAGCCGTTCCCAAATCCGCGGTGAGCGCGTTGGGGCCCTCGCCGACCACCCTCGGTGATGGCATGCCTGAGGCGCGCGTGGTGCTCGCCACGCGCAGTGCGGGGAAGCTGAAGGAGCTCGTCCCGCTGCTGGCCTCGGTCGGCGTGCATGTCGTTACGCTGGCCGATCTCGGCCTCACGGAATCGCCTGACGAAGATGCGCTCGAATCGTTCGATACGTTCGAGGAGAATGCCCTCGCCAAGGCGCGATATTTTGCGCGCCTCACTGGTGCGATCGTTCTCGCGGACGACTCGGGACTGTCGGTTGATGTCCTCGGCGGTCGGCCTGGGGTGCGTAGTAAGCGATGGTCCGGGCGGGACGATCTTGAGGGAGCTGCCCTCGATGCGGCAAACAATGCGTGCTTGCAGGAAGCGATGCAGTTGGCACAGCGAGAGGTCCACGCGACCGCAGCACGTGCCGGATCGGACTTTCGTCGGGCTCGATATGTGTGCGCCGCGGCGTGTGCCTGGAGTGGCGGTGCGGAGTGGTGCGAGGCCGTCGCCCGCGGGGAAACGACGGGTGAGTTACTCGCCGTCGAACGTGGGACTGGCGGCTTCGGGTATGATCCGTACTTCCTGTCGGATGACCTCGGGGCAACCTTCGCTGAAGTGACACGCGAGGCGAAGGCGACCGTCAGTCATCGCGGTCGCGCGTTCTCGGCCCTGATGCGGGTTGCATCCGTGCGTGTTCGGTTCGAGCGACTCATTTCGACGCGTGCGTCGATCTAAGGCCTGAGCGAGTTGGCGTCGGCCGCCTTCACGTGTACGGTGCATGTGCAGGAAGTTGCCACGGATTTGCGGGTTCCCGTTGACCTCGGCGCACCCGAGGGATAACATACGCGGCCGCTGATCTGCGGGGCGTAGCGTAGCCCGGTATCGCGCCTGCTTTGGGAGCAGGAGGTCGCCGGTTCGAATCCGGCCGCCCCGATCTCGTGGTAGGATGTGTTAGATGTGGCGGATCCGTCGAGGATCCATGTTGGGATCCCGCGAGGGAGACCAGCGGCAAAGCAGGCGCCAGTAGCTCAGATGGATAGAGCGGCAGCCTTCTAAGCTGTTGGTCGGGGGTTCGAGTCCCTCCTGGCGCGTCACGTCGGTTTTTTTAGCGGTAGGTTGGTCGGGACCGCACCCTTAGCTCAATGGTAGAGCAGCTGACTCTTAATCAGTAGGTTGAAGGTTCAAGTCCTTCAGGGTGCACTTGGGGTGGTGTCGGTGTTATGATGCTGCCGTAGGGTTTGGCGGAGTGTCGCAGGCGTTCGATGTTCGCATCGAACGAGTTCCGAGGTTCGGCGCGGTGAAGCTCTCTGAGTTTTTGCTGTCGTTGTCAGGCTGGTTGGTACTTGGTTTGTTGGTTGCTGGTGGTGTTGTCTGGCAGGCTCCTCAGCGAGCCGTGCGCTACACGCTCATCGTTGCATCGACCGAACACGAGTTCTCTTCTGGATGCTGCCGGGTTTGAGACCCGGACCTCCCCGATGCTGAAAAGCGTCGGTCTGCGGCGGCCGCTCTGAGCGGCCGTTTTTTGTGCCGGTCACTGGCAAGCCAACCGCCGCGGTGCATGGCGATCGGTTGGGATGAGTTGGTTGAACATGGGGGTTGCGGAATACGCATCAAAGTCGCATACTTGCGACCCCGCAGTATGAACGGCATCGGTTCGCTGAGCGCCGTTGCTGGAAGAAAGGCCGGTGATTCTGCCGTTGTCAGCGCATACGGATTGCGCGACGCGGACCAGAAAATGGGGTTGACTTTCGGCGCTCTTCTTGGTACTTTTGGAGGCTGCCACCTAAAACGTGGCGGGACAACAAAGAGTAACTGACGCAACCGCAAGCGGTTGCGCGCACATAGT
>CAMBRJ010000246.1 GCA_945870175.1 Gemmatimonas phototrophica | reverse complement strand
GATCCTGCAGCGCGCGGAAGGCGACGTTCACGTTGCTCGTGTACACCGACGACGAGAGCCCGTAGCGGACGCCGTTGTTGACCGCGAAGGCCTCCTCGACGGTAGCGACCTGGATCACCGACAGCACCGGCCCGAAGATTTCTTCCTGCTCCAATCGTGATCCGGCCGTCACGTTCGTGAAGATCGTGGGCTGGAAGAAGAATCCCGCGTCGAGCGCACCACCCGTGGCCCGCGCGCCGCCGCAACGCAGCGTGGCGCCCTGCTCCTTCCCGATCTGCACGTAGCGCTCAACTTTTTCGCGCGCCGCTTCGTTCACCAACGGACCGACGTCGTGGCCCGCCTCGCGACCGTCACCCAACACGAGCGCCTGTGCCCGTGCCACCAGACGTTCCACGAACGTGTCGTGGATGCCCTGTTGCAGAACCAACCGGCTGGTGGCCGTGCAGCGCTGCCCCGTCGTACCGAACGCGCCCCACAGCACCCCGTCGATCGCCAGATCCAGATCGGCATCGTCGAGCACGATCTGCGCGTTTTTCCCACCCATTTCGAGTGATAACCGCTTGTGCATCCGGCCGCACGTTTCGCCCACGAACCGTCCCGTTTCGGTCGAACCCGTGAAGGAAATCACCGGCACCTGCGGATGCTCCACCAGCGCCTTGCCCACCACTTCGCCCATGCCGTGCACGAGCTGAATGACCTCGGGCGGTAAGCCGGCTTCGAGCAGGATCTCCACGAGTACGGTGGCGGTGTGCGGCACATCTTCGGCCGGCTTCAGGATCACCGAGTTGCCGCACAGCAGTGCCGGAAACGCCTTCCACGTGGGAATGGCCATCGGGAAATTGAACGGCGTAATCAGCCCGCACACCCCGATCGGGCGACGCATCGTCATGGCCCACTTGCTGGCCAGTTCGCTCGGCACCGTGTGACCAAACAGGCGGCGACCTTCGGTCGCCGCGTAGTACGCCGTATCAATGCCTTCCTGGACATCGCCGCGCGTTTCCGCGAGCGGCTTGCCCATCTCGCGCGTCATCAGATTCGCGATCTCCTCCTTGCGCGCCGCCATCAGGTCACCGACGCGACGCAGCACATCGCCACGCGCCGGGGCCGGGGTGCGCTTCCAGCGATCAAATCCACGCTGCGCACTCACCACGGCGGCGTCCACGTCCGCCACGCCTGAGGCCGGGAAGCGGCCGATCACGTCCTGCTGGTCGGCCGGATTGCGATTCTCGAAATAGGCGCCGGTCGACGGCGCGACCCACGCGCCACCAATGAAGTTGTGAAAAGTCGTCATCCGCGAAAACTAGCTCGGAATCCCCTGGGGACCTACCGAGGGCGGACCGACCGAGGGCGGACCGACCGAAGGGGCCGGACAACTCCAGCCCTCGCTTCGCGCCGCGGTGGGCACCGCGTACCCGGCGCGCGGCAAGATCTCACGCGCGCCGAGCAGCAGCCCCCAGACGACGACCAGCAGCGAGGCCACGTGCGCGAGGCCAAGGCGATGGCGCCAGGTCCCCATCGCGCTCCAGATGCCGAGCAGCGCCACCGCACCGGTGGCCGCGGTGAAGCCGATCAATGGAGCGCCGCACGACGCCGGCCACGGCCACAGCATGAGCCCCGCCGCGGCGCCGACGGCGATCGCCACCTGCACCCAGCCTCGCCAGGCGCCCGCCGCGGGCGCCGACGACCCGGCAGCGGCAGATCGCGCCGGTGCCGCCACCGTGGGCGCGGCCATTGTGCGGGCCCCGGCCTTCGCGGGCGCCACGGCCTTGCTCTCGGCCAGCAGTGCCTCATCGGAGACCGAGGCCAGCTGCTTGTCGATCTTCGCCAGTTCGGCTTCCCAGTTGCGGTCGCTCATACCAAGTCGGGCTGAAGGTCAGGCACATCTCACGCCGGCGTGCTTTCTCTCGTCAACGCATAACGCTCGATCTTCTTATAGAGATTCGATCGGGGCATATCCAGCGCCCGCGCCGTCTCCGACACATTCCAGTCGAAGGCGCGCAGCTTGGCCAGCAGAAACGCCCGCTCGGCGGCCACCTTGAACTCCTCGAAGGTGGTGCAATCCACCAGGTTGCCCAGCCCCGCCGGCTCGGCCGACCGCTTCCCCACGAGTCGCTCCACATCAGTCGCCGTGATGAGCGACGCGCTGGCCAGAATCACCAGACGCTCCACCGTGTTGCGCAACTCGCGCACGTTGCCGGGCCAGTCGAGCGCCGAGAGGCGCACCAGCGCCTCATCGGTGATCCCGCGCGCCGGCAGGCCGTCACGGGCCGCGAACTGTTGCAGGAAGTACACCACCAACTGTTCGATATCCTCGCGACGCTCACGCAGCGGCGGCACCGTGATGGGCACCACGTTGAGCCGATAGAACAGATCCTCGCGGAATCGGCCGTTCGCGATCTCGTCTTCGAGCTGCTTGTTCGTGGCGGCGAGCACGCGCACGTCCACCTGAATCGGCTTGCTACCACCGATGCGCGTGACAAAGCCGTCTTGCAACACGCGCAACACCTTGGCCTGCGCGCTCAGCGACATGTCGCCGATCTCGTCGAGAAACAGCGTGCCGCCGTCGGCCTGTTCGAATTTGCCGGCACGATCGGCGATCGCCCCGGTGAACGAGCCCTTCATGTGACCGAACAGCTCACTCTCGATGAGCTCCGAGGGAATCGCCGCGCAGTTCACTTCGACAAAGGGCTTCTTCGCACGCGGCGAGCCGCGATGAATCGCCCGCGCCACCAGTTCCTTGCCCGTCCCGTTCTCGCCCGTGATGAGCACGCGCGCCGGTGTGCCCGCCACCTTGTCGATACGCTCGAGCAACGCGCGGATGCCGTACGTGCGCCCCACGATTTCATAGCGCGACTCGATCGTTTCGCGCAGCCGCTCGTTCTCTTCGCTCAGCAAGCGCGTTTCAAACGCATTGCGCAGCAGCACCAACACGCGATCGGTGTCGAGCGGCTTCTCGAGAATGTCGTAGGCGCCGAGTTGCGTCGCTTCGACCGCGGTCTGAATCGTGGCGTGCCCGCTGATCATCACCACGGTGGCGTTGGGATCAGCCTGCCGCAGGCGCTTGAGCACCTCGAGTCCGTCGAGACCAGCCATCTTCACGTCGAGAAACACGAGCTGCGGACGGAAGCTGTCGTAGATGGTGATGCCCTCGGCCCCGCCGGTGGCCGTCTTGACCTCGTAGCCCTCGTACTCGAGCAGCTGACCGAGGGCCTGACGGATTCCGGGTTCGTCATCCACGACGAGAATGCGACGCGCGCTCATGGAACCACAGCCTTGTAGAGAGTGACCTTCCCGTTGGCGACGCGGACGTCGGCCACCGCCGTGGGCAAGCGAATCGGCAACGCATCCGCGGGCAGCGAGTCGGCAGTGGCCGCGGCCGCGCGACGTATTGCACCGAGCACCGATGGGATCAATCGCGGTGGCACCGCGATGCCCGCCATGCGCAACTCGCGCACGCGATACTCGGCCAGTCCCGGACGCACGAGATCGAGCGTGCCGGCCATCCGCAGCGTGTCGCGACCGTCCAGCGCCACGCCAAGCAGGCCGCCCAACGCCCCATCACCGGCGACGTCGCGTAACTCGACCACCGTTCGCATCAAGACCTGCTCATCGACGATTGCCACTTCAGGACGCGTGGCCGACGGAGGCAGCACCTTCGCCATGCCCGTCGCCAGCACGCCGGCGAGTTCGGGCGCACGTAGCGACACGTAGGCCGGTCCGTTGCGCCGCGAGAGGCGAGCCATCGCCTCGCGGCCGGCCGTTCCCCCCGGAGCAAGGCGCGCCCAGACGATGGACTGTTCCAGCTTCGCCCGTTCGGCGCGGCGGGCCGCCTCGTTCTCGGAGGCGATGCGCGCGCCCTGATTGCTGTCGAGCCGCTCGCTGGCCGTGGTCGCCGCGTCGGTGACCCGGCTCGCCGCGCCTGACGCCGCGCGCGAGAGCACCGACGGCAACCGATCGCCGTAGAGCCAGTACGCCGCCGCGCCGCCAACGGCGAGGACCACGATGCAGCCGATTCGAGAGAGACAGCCCAAGGGAGCGAGGGTCGAAGGTGAAACGGGAAGGTACGGCCACCCCATCCCGAGCGGCAGCGGTCGTGTCGCGTATCTCCCCAACACGGCTAACCACCACGTACCCCGCAGCGGCATGACCGGATCACGCCGAATCGCCTCGACCCGCGTGTAGCACCGGCGAGCAGACGGCTGGCATGTCGGCATCGCCCTCCGCGACGACGCCACGTTGGCGGAGCTGCTGAGCACGTGGCACACGACGCTTCTCGTCGGCGACGCGCGCGTCGCGGTCGCAGGAAACGCGCAACCCGGAAGGCTCGTGGCATCAGCTGCTCAGGCCGCAATAGAGCAGCCGCTGAGGTCGCGCAGGTACGCTGGATTGGCGGAATCAGCTGGCGTATTTTCTGGAGTCCGAGCGCCGCTCACGCGACGAGCCACTGTGAACGCTGATTCTAGAGGCATTGCCATGACCACCCCGCGACGTGATTTCCTGCAACACCTCGCCCTCGGCAGCCTTTCCGCGGCGATGATTCCCGCCACAGCGCACGCGGCCTGGGCCGAGCGTGCGGGTGCCGCGTCTCTTGAACGGGGAGGCGCGCAGAGTGTCGATCTTTCGTGGACGCGTCGCCTCACCGGCAAATACAAGGCGGTCTACGACAGTCCCGACATCGGCGGCGGCCTGGGAGTCTTGCGCGCTGGCATCGTGAGCGCGCAGTACATGGCGGCGTTCAACGTACCGGCCAGCGACATCTCGCCCGTGATTGTGCTGCGCCACGATGGCATCATGCTCGCGATGCAGCAGGAGTTCTGGGAGCGCTACAACATCGGCGAGAAGTACAAGGTCATGCATCCCTGGACCGGCGCACCACTCACGCGTAGTCCGGCGCTGCTGGGCGCGACCGATGGCCTCCCCGCTGGGCTCGAGAACCATGCGCTCGACAAGCAACTGGCGCGTGGGGTCATCGTGCTGGCGTGCGCCCTCGCGTTTCAGGACGTCGTCGACACGATCGCGACCGCCGATGCGCTGGCACCGGCGGCAGCGGCCACGAAGGCCCGCATGCTGATGCTGCCGGGCGTCATCATGCAGCCGTCGGGCGTGTTTGCCTCCTCGGTGGCGCAGGATAACGGGTGCGTGTACGTGCGCGCCACGTGACGTCGTCGCGCATCCGCGGTGCGCATCC
>CAMBRJ010000245.1 GCA_945870175.1 Gemmatimonas phototrophica | reverse complement strand
CGACGTGTCGATGAGCTTCGAACTGCGCGGTGACAAGGTGCCGGCGTTGTATCAGACGTTCCGCACCGATGTGCAAACGATTTCACATGGCTACATCCGTCAGGCCATTCGTCAGTCGTTGCAGGAGGTGGTGGGCAACGAAGAGATTGCGGCCATTCTCGGTCCGAAAAAGGCCGAGGTCGTGACGCGCACGCAGGCCAACCTGCAAAAGCGACTCGACCCGTACGGCATCGACGTGCGGCAGTTCACGCTGAACGAGTTCCGCGCGCCGAAGGCGGTCATGGACGCGATTTCGCTCAAGAATGTCATGCAGCAGCAGGCACTCACGGCGCAGAACGAGCTGCAGAAAAACACGTTCCAGGCGCAGGGTGACAGCATTAAGGCTGCCGGCCGCGCCAAGGCGATCACAGCCGAAGCAGAAGCACAGGCGCGCGCCAACGAGTTGCTGTCGAAGAGCATCACGAACACGCTGGTGCAGTACGAGATGGCGAAGCGTTGGAACGGGCAGATGCCGCAGGTAACTGGTGGTGCGATGCCGATGCTGCAGCTTCCCGGCTCCAAGAACCCGGAGTAATCGCGATGTCGGTCGTGGGGTTTGACGCATTGCCCGATGAGGCGCGGGCGTGGGTGTTTGGCGCGGCGGCGCCGGTGGTCGATGCCGCGGCGGGGGCGCTGCTGTCCACCGTGGATGCGCATCTCGCCAATTGGCGGGCGCACGGCGCACCGCTGGTCTGTGCCCGCGAATGGCGCGACGATCGATTCCTCGTGATCGGCGTGGATGAAGCGGCCACCGGTGCCACGGGCTGCTCGATCGACGGACTCTTTCACGTGCTCCGCAATATCGAAGCACTGGTTGGCACCACGCTGGTCGGTGGAGGCACGGTGTACTGGCGCGATGCGGCGGGCGCGGTGGTGTCGGGGGCGCGGCCGGTTTTCCGTGAGGCCGCGGCCTCGGGTGCGGTGGCGGCTGACACGCACGTGTTCGACACGACCATTGCCACGGTCGGTGCGTATCGCGCCGGCTTTGAAAAGGCGGCGGCTGACAGCTGGCACGGCAAGCTGTTGCCGGTGGCGCGGTGATGCATAGATCGCTGAACTGATCACGCAGAGAACAGCCGGAGAGCGCAGAGGCCGCAGAGAAACAACGTTGTTCTCTGCGGCCTCTGCGCTCTCTTTTTTCTCTGCGTGATCTGTTCAGCGATCCACGTGATCAGTGCAACGATCTCACCATCACGCCAGAAATTCATCCAGCCGTTCCGCGACAAAAGCGTCGTCCGCCAGATCCGGATACTGCTCCGACAACCGCGCCAACGCCTCGGCCTGCCCCGGCGACAGCTGCTCGTGCGTGTCGAAGGTCCACGTGCCGCGCACGAGTCCTTGCAGGCGCAGCATCTCGAGAATGCCCGGTAGGCAGCCCTGGTAGCCGTGCGCCGCGTCGAAGATTACCGCGTTGGCCATCGTGAGCGCCGCGCCTCGGGTGAGCCACGCACGCGGCATCGCATCCGCACTCGATGCGCGCCACAGCTGAATCTCGCGCAGCATCTCGACCGCGCGTGACGTCCACACCGCCCATTGCCCAAGCAGTCCGCCCACGAAGTGGCGGGTGTACGCGCGGCCGCCGCTGACCACCGGCACGTCGGTGACCAGATCAGGCACGATCGCATCATCGTTGCCCGTATACAACGCGATATCGTCGCGTCCCGCGTCGGCAAGCGCGCGCACCACATCCAGCGTGGCATAGCGATCGAACGGTGCCACCTTAATCGCCACCACGTTCTGGATCTCCGCGAACTCTCGCCAGAACGCGTAGGACAATCGACGTCCGCCCACCGCCGGCTGCAGATAGAAGCCGAACAGCGGCATCACCTCGGCCACCCGCGTGCAGTGCGCGAGAATCGCCGTCTCGGGCGCGTCGCGCCATGCCCCCAATGACAGCAGGCCGCAGTGATAGCCCAACGCCTGTGCGATCTGCGCCTCGCGCACGGCCTGCGCCGTGTCGCCGATGAGCCCGGCCACGCGCACGAAGGCCCGCGGATCGCGCGCCAGCGCCCGGTCGGCCGTCTCGGCAGCGAGTTCCAGGACCGGTCGATAGAGTCCGATCTTGGCGTCGTGAATCGGGAAGCCGGTGGTGTGCACACCGACCGCCATCCCGCCGGCTCCCGCCGCCACGTAATAGCGCGTGAGCGCCCGCTGGTGCCGTTCGTCCATGCCGCGCGTGGGCAGCAACGCCAAGGGATGCGCCGGAATCACTTGACCAACGTTCAAGTGGCGCCGGATGTCGAAGGCGTCAACCGCGCCGCGCCTAGTATCGACCATCGCGCACCTCGAACTTCGTGGGCTTGTTCAGCAAACGACCACCGTCGCGGATCCACTGCACGGCCCATGCGCACAGCGTATCGAGCGGCAGCGCCGTGTACGGCACGCATTCATGCAGGCGGTCGATGTTTGCAAGCAACGCATCGTCACTCGGCGTGCCGGTAAACACCGGCGTCACACCGGCGATCGTTCCCACGCGTTCGGCGATGTCGCGCACGGCGACGACAGGCCCCGTCACATTCAGCGCGACCGTGCCATCGGCGGTGGGAACCGAGGCCTGCGTGAGCGCACGCAAGGCGAGCCGATTCGCATCACCCTGCCAGATCACGTTCACGAACGCGGTCTCGAGCGACACCGGTGTGCCGTGCAGCACCTTGTGGGCGATGTCGGTGACCACCCCGTACCGCAGATCGCAGGCGTAGAACAATCGATACAGCAGCAGCGGCGTGCGCGTGCGTTTCGCGATGGATTCGAATACGCGCTCGCGGCCGATGCATGAGGCCGCGTATTCACCGTCGGGCACGAGCGCATCGTGCTCGCGGGCGCCGCCGAGGGATACCGGCTGACGCCCGTACACATTGCCGGTGGAGAAGCACACCGTGCGCGAACCGGCATAGCGCTGCGCCGCGAGGGTGGAGGCCACGACGTTCTGCGTCCACGTGCCGACCGGGTCGCCGGTCGCGCCGAACTTCTGTCCGGCCATCCACAACATGTTCGACGCGTCGGGCAGCGCCGCCACGGCCGCCGGATCGGCAAGATCGGCGCGGATGGTCTCCACGCCATGGGCATTCAGCGCGTCCGCGGCGCGGTTGTCGGTGAAACGCGACACGGCGATCACGCGGCGCGACGGATCGGCGATGGCGCGGCGCGCCATGCGGGCCACGGTGGGGCCCATCTTGCCGCCAGCACCGAGAATGATCACGTCACCCGGGATCGACGTGAGCGCACGCACGGTGTCGTCGTCGGGCGCCGAGAGCAGCGCGTCGAGCGCGAGCTCGCTGGTCGGCGCCGCCATGGTCATGACGAGGTCAGGCCGTCGGAACCGTCGTCGCGTCGTCGCCGACGCGAATGCCCAGCTCGGCGGCGAGCACACGGCGGCCCGCTTCGATGCGCTCACGGGTGAGCTGCTTGAGCGTGCCGACGTCGGCGAGCGTCATCCCCGTAGTAGAAATCGGTTCGAGGAGCTGCGCGATCGCGCGGGCGGGCAGAAAGCGGAAGGTCCCCTTCGCCATCGCGTCGCGCGTGCCTGTTACGGCGATCGGGAGAATCGGGGCGCCGGATTCGATGGCCAAGCGAAAGGCGCCGTCCTTGAACGGCAGCATCTCCCACGAGCGCGAGCGCGTGCCCTCGGGGAAGATCATCACCGAGACGTTTTTCTTGAGTCGATCGCGACACTGCAGAATCGCATCGGCCGCGGAGTCGCGATTGCCGCGCACGAGCTTGATGTCGCCGGCCATCTGCATCATCCAGCCCATGAACGGCAGCTTGAACATCGTGTCTTTGCTCAGCCACTTCATTTCCCACGGGAAGCAGCTGATCAGGAACACGTCCGCGTACGACTCGTGATTGGCCACGACCACGTACGGGCGTCGGGCATCCGCCAGCGAGCCGCGGGTGTGGAAGCGCCAGAGGCTATTGAGGCGCAGCGCCGTGACACCGACCAAACGGAAGGCGCGGCCGGCGGCATAACGACCCGGATCGAATGGGGCCGTGACCGCATAAATCAGGGCGACGACCGGCGTGCCGAGTATCACGACGAGTGCGGTCACCGTCCAGGCCCACCAATTCTGCAGCGTTCGTACCAACCGCATCGCCGCGCTCAGCTAGCGGGAGTGCCGAGCGGCGCGCTCAATGGCGCGGCGACTTCGGCGGACATTCTGCGCGACCCGTTCTGTCGGACGGTGATGGTGATCGGCATAAAACAGTCTGGAGTAGGAAGTATGGGGTACGGAGTCGGCGACACGCGCTATGCCGACGCCGTCGTTTCACTCTGCGCCGCGAACCGTGTGAGACGGGCAATCATGGCGGAGAGGCCGGATTCGCGGGCGCCGAGTCCGATGTCCTGCATCAGCAGTCGCACGAAATCCGGCGGGAGCGCCAGCGTGACGGACGGCGGCTGATCGTTGACGGCCGCGAAGGGGATCGCGAGAACCGCGGCCACCGTCGGAGACTGGCGGGCGTTGACGTCGGCGTAAAAGTGGATCGTGCCGTCGTCGCGACGTTCCGGAAAGATATCGACTCGCGTCTGGCATTCGGGCACGGTGAACGCGGTCCGATCGAGACCCGCGAACCGCTCCGGGAGCGGTTCGAGCTTCTTGGACCACCCCAGGAGCGCCTGCATCTTGTCTTCCCGCTCCAGCAGGCGGAACTGCCGAAGGGTTCGGACCAGCGACGCCGGCAACGCACGCTCTTCGGACGAGGGCGGGTCTGTAGGGGTTCGCGGGGTGGCGTGAGGCATATTGGAATGCAATGTTGCCGTGGTCGGCCGGTCAAGCGTGTCCGGTTCGGTGAGTGTCTCTCTTCGCGAGTGATTCCGTGATCGTGCGTGCTTTCCCGATGGTCGCGCTTGGGACGCTTCTGCTCCTTGGCGGTTGTGCACGGTCGTCGGCGCCCGACACGGCCGTTGGCACCCTCGAGATGGTCGAAGTGGACGTCGGCCCGCTGCAGCCGGCCCGCGCGCTTCGCGTATTGGTGCAGGAGGGAGACGAAGTCCATGCCGGCGACACGCTGGTGCTGTTCACCACGCCGACGCTGGCCAGCTCCACTGCGCAAGCCGAGGCCCGGGCCATCGCCGCGCAGGAAGCCTCGCGCGAGCTGGCGCGTGGCGCCCGCCCGGCCGAGATCAGCCGCGCCCAGGCCGAACTCCGGGCCGCCGAAGCGGATGCCGATCGGGCG
>CAMBRJ010000244.1 GCA_945870175.1 Gemmatimonas phototrophica | reverse complement strand
GAGGGCGATGGTGGTATTGCGCGGGGCGCCGTCCGAGCCGTCGTTCGGACCACCGCGGCCGGTGGCCGCCGCGGCGCCTTCCTCGGCCTTGGGCTGGACGAGGTTGAACTCGTCGCCGAGCTCAAGGAAGAAGCCGTAGGGGAGGCAGGTGCGCGGGTCGAGCGGTGACCCCGCCGGGTTGAGCCCGACGATGGCCGCCACCGTGTAGCCGTTGGACAGCTTCACACTGGCGGTGCCCATGCCCCAGCCAGCACCCATGCCCACGCCGATGCGGCCGCTCTGGACGGGGGCCGTGGTGGCGGCCTCCGTGGCTTTGTAGCCGAACGAGGCGTCGGGGCGCTTCTTGAAGTTGCCACCGCGGCCGAGGTCCATGAGGATCGCGGCGGGCACGATGGGAACGACACCGCCGCCCACGGGCACGCCGAAGTTGTGCTCTTCCATCCACTGCATCACGCCCGTGGCGGCATCGAGGCCGAAGGCACTCCCGCCACCGAGCATGATGGCTTGCACGGTGCGGACCTGACCGCCCGGCTTGAGGAGATCGGTTTCTTTGGTGCCCGGCGCGCCACCCATCTGGCTGTAGCCGGCCGTGGCCCCTTTTTCGGTGCGGATGACGGTGGTGCCGGAGCGGTAGCCGCTATCCGAGCGGGTGAAGTGACCGACTTTGAGTCCGGGCACGTCGGTGAGCGAGTTGGTCGGGCCGGGGCCGACGACGGTGACGCGCGCCGGTGGCTGTGTGGCCGGGCGCGCGGGCTGGGCGCGGAGTGCGAGGGCTGGCAGGGCCAGCGCCGGTAGCGCGGTGGCGACCAGCACCCCGGCGCGCCATCGCGCGCCGGGGGAGGTGAAGATGGAACGGGAACGCTGAACCATGGAAGAGTCCGACCGCTTAGTGGAAGGGAAGCACGAGCGGAGACGTCTTGTTCAACACAAGCGTCCGGTTCATGTCGTGCTTGATGACCACGGTCTTGGCAGCGGCATCGTAGGTGAAGGCGTCCATCTCGAAGGCCCGCGGGATGAACGACGGGATCTGCGCCAGCGTGTACGGCTCGCCGTCTTTGGTGTTCTTGTTGGCGACGACTTCCGTCTGCGCCACGGGGAGCTTGATGCCGAGGTCGGCCAGGCGGCGTCCTTCGGCGATAAAGATTTCCTGGCGCATGAGGTACAGCACGTACAGTGCGTCGTCGGCCGTGGTGATGGCGTCGATGCGGGCGGTCGTGACCGAGGTACCGGAGACGGTCGCCACGCGGACGGTCGGCAGGGAGCGCGTGAGCACGAAGCCGTCCTGCAACGGCTGTCCGGGCGCGAACGCGACCTTGGTCTCGGCCGTGTTCGGATAGAGCACCTTGCCGGCCGCGCGACCGCGCAGCTGCAGGCGACTGTCCCACGGCTCCGTGGTGCGCGTGAGCACCAGCGCCAGCAGCAGCTTCAGCCGGTCCTTCGCCGCGGTGAGGCTGTTGTCGGCGATGTTGGCTTCGGCGATGATCAGGTGCGCCTCCTCCGACTTCTGGAAGGCGATCGGGCTCTGAATCGTCGCACCCCGGTTGAGGAACTTGGGATCCAGGAAGTCGAGACGCGGCAACGGCTGGAAGTTGTTGACGGAGCTCGTCAGCACGCCCGTCATGTTGTTGGACGGGCCGTTGACCGGATCAAACGACGCATTGCGGATGAAGGTCGGATTGGCCGTGAGGAGCGCCTGCGCCTCTTCGGCCGCCTTGGCCTTGTTGCCCAGCCGGTGGTACGCCCGCGCGAGGGCCAGCGTGTAGCTGTTCTTGCTGGGCACATCGGTGGAGAGCGTGCGCGCCTGCGTGAAGTCGGCGACTGCCGCATTCAGATTCGCTTGCGCATCGACGACGGGGCCGTTGGGCACGGCGGGCAGTCCGACGAACATCTCCCCCGCGAACAGGCTGCCAATGCCGCGCAGGTAATAAAGCTCGGCCTTGTCGTTCGGGGTCACGAGAGGATCCCGTGGGAACACGCTGTCCAGCCCGAAGCTCGCCATGTAGCGGAGTCGCGCGATGGTGTTCTGGATCGACGTGACATCGGGATCGACGTACAGAATGTTCGGCGCGTCGAACTGTTGGTTGTTGGTCGTGTAGTTGTTGAAGTAGTTGTCCGACCCGAGCTCCGCATTCTGCACGACGCCGTTGAGCGTGGCCAGAAACTGGCGGCTGGTGCCGCGCAGCCAGGAGGCGCCGGCCGCCGGGGTGCTGAGGAACTGCTGGTCGGTGAGGTTCGGATTCCGGACCTCGGTGGGCGTGAAGGCGTTGCAGGCCCCAAGTGCGGTGGCCGCGAGCATCGGCGCGAACAAGCGGACCGACGCAGGAATCAATGTCTGTCGGCGCATGATCAGAACCCGAAGCGAAGTGTGAGGAGGAAGGTGCGCGGGCTGCTGTCGGTGGCGTAGTTGAAACCGCCCACGGCCGCACCACCCTGCACTGAGGTCGACGAGAAGTCGGTCTCAGGATCGAAGGTGGACGCGGTCCAGCGCCACGGATTCGCGATGGAGAACGCGACGCGCAGATCCTTGGCGCCACGCGGCAGGAGCTTTTCGGGCATCCGGTAGTCCGCGGTGAGGTTGCGGATGGCCACGTAGTCCGTGTTCTGAATCCACAGGTTCTGCACCTGCGACCAGAGCAGGGCACGGTTGCCGTTGTACGGCGCCTGCGCGAGCGCGGCAGCCGGTACGTAGTTTTCCGTGCCGGCCAGGCCGTACAGGTAGCGGAAGCCCTGATCGAACGAGTGCGTCTGGGCCCCGAACTGGTAGTCGGCGCTCATGAGGAAGTTGAAGCGGGATCCGATGCCCATCTGGGCCCCGAAGCTGCCGAACTTGTCGGCCGTCGGGTTGCCGAGGAACGAGAGCGGCTTGATCGCGGTGATCTTGCCGTCCGCACCGAATTCCGCCTTGAGACCGCGCAGGTAGCCCACCTGGTAGCCTTCCTGCACCACGCCCTGCACGGTGCTGGCGCTGTAGCCACTGATGGCAAACGGCGCCGTGCCACCCATTTTGACCACTTTGTTGTCCAACGTGTTGAACGCGCCGTTGAGCGTGAGGCGAAACTTCGCATTGCTCACCGGGGTGACGGAGCCGCGCAGTTCCAGCCCCTTGTTGGCGATTTCACCCAAGTTGGTGATCTGGTTGGTTTCGCCCGTGGACGGGGCCGGCGGTGCGGTAATGAGCGCGTCGACGGTGCGGGCCGAGTACCACCCGAGTCCCAGCGTCAGCTTCTCCTGCAGGAACGAGAGGTCGGTGCCCATCTCGAAGGTGCCGGTGCGTTCCGGCTTGAGATTGGCGTTGCCGGGTTGGCCGAACGTCGCGGCCTGCTGTCCGTTGAACGAATTGATGGCGATGGTGCGGTCGTTCGCGAACGGCTGCGGGAACTGACCCGCCACCCCGTACGCGGCGCGCAGGCGGATATCGGAGAGCAGGTTTTCCGAGATGAGCTTGCGCAGCCACGGCTCCGCGCCGAGCGCGTACACCAGCCCGACCTTCGGATAAAGCTGCGCCCCCGTGTTGGCGCCGAACGCCGTGTTCTTGTCGGCACGCAGACCAAGCTCCATGGTGTACTTCTCCAGGTAGCTGATGTTGGTCTGGGCAAAGACACCGTAGTTCGCCACGCGATAGGCCAGGTCCGAGCTCTGCGTCACACCGGCGCCGGTGACGGTCTGCGCGCCGTCCCGCACGTTGGTGGCCGTGTACGACACCTGCACGTCGTCGTTGCGGAACAGCTGGGCGCCGACGGAACTGATAACGGACAGCTTGTCGCCGAAGTTCTTGGTGTGTTGCCCGCCCAGATCGAACGTGAAGCCGGTGAAGGCGCGTTCGAAGTTCTGGATGCTGCCACGGTCGGTGGTGCCGGCCGGGAACGCCTTGGTCGCGACCTGAAATTCATTCGTGACGATCGCGCGCTCTTTGCTGAAACGGTTGTTCAGGCCGAACGTCATGTGGGTCTTGAGCGTGGGCATCGGATCGAAGTCGATCCGCTGCGAGCTCTGGAACGAGCGCGTGAACACCCGGTTGTCCTGCAGCCGCTCGGCGTCGTTTACGAACGTCTTGAGCTTGGCGTATTCCTCGCCGTTCATGCTGTCGATGTTGTTGTTGAAGCCGAACGCGCTCGAGCGTCCGTCTTCCAGCACCCACAGCGACGTATAGCCACCGCCGTTGCCGTTGCGGAAGCGCGGCGAGTCGGTCTCGTTGTAGGCGAACGATCCCTGATAGCGTCCCCGCGTGCCCAAGTTCGCGCCGATCGCGTTACGCACGCCGAAGGCGCGGTTGTCGCCGTACACGCGCTGGCTCTCGCTGGCGCGGAGGTTACCCGAGAGGCTGTACGTGATGGCGTTGTTGCCGCCCTCGATCCCCGCGGTGTACGTCTGCGTGAGCCCGTTGCGGTACAGCAGGTCCTTCGTGCGGTCGAAGAAGAGGAACTGCGTCTGCGGCGTGTCGTAGCCCAGGCGCGATTCGAAGTAGCCCTTCGTGGCGCCGGACACACCGCGCTTGGTGAAGATCTGAATGACGCCGTTGGCGGCATCGGAGCCGTACAGCGTGGTGGCGGCGCCGCCGGGGATGAACTCCACACGATCGATGTTATCGAGCGGCAGATCGGCGATGGCGCTGGTGGCCGCGCCTTGGGCGCGCACGCCGGACACGTTCATGCCGAGCGTGGCGATGGTGTTGAGGTTGTCCATGCGCACGCCGTCCACGTAGATGACGGGCGTGGAGTTGCTGCTCACCGAGGTGATGCCGCGGGTGCGCATGATCGACGTGGTGCCGGGCTGGCCCGACGTCATGCGGATCTGCGCGCTGGGCAGATTGGTCTGCAGCAGTTCGTCGAGGCGGCGGGCCGGTGACGCTTCGATTTTCTCACGGCTCACGACATCGACCGTGGTGGCAATGCGTCGCTTGGAGATTTCACCGCCTTGACCGGTAACGACCACGGCATCGAGATCGAGCGGCCGCACGGCGAGGCTGATGTTGGTGGTGAGCGTCTGTCCGGCGGTGACGGTGACCGGCACGATCTTGGTGGCATAGCCGATCATGCGCACGGTGATGGAGCGACTGCCGGCGGGCACTTCGACGAGGCGGTAGCGCCCCTCTTGATCAGAGCGGGCCACGCGAGTGACCTCCACGAACACCTGGGCGCCGGGCAGCGGTTGGCCCGAGCGTTCATCGGTCACACGACCGGACACCGTACCAGTGGATTGGGCGTGCAACGGTCCGAGCGGCAGCAGCGCCG
>CAMBRJ010000243.1 GCA_945870175.1 Gemmatimonas phototrophica | reverse complement strand
GCCGCTGCACGTGCGTGTCCACCACGACGCCTTCGTTGATCCCGAACGCATTCCCCAGCACCACATTCGCCGTTTTGCGCCCCACGCCCGGCAGCGGCACCAACTCGGCCACGGTGCGCGGCACCTCGCCACCAAAACGGTCCACGAGCATCGCACCCATGCCGATCAGGCTCTTCGCTTTCGCGCGAAAGAACCCCGTGGTGCGCACGATCTCCTCTACCTCCTCCTGCGTCGCAACACTCAGCGACTCGGCATTCGGATACCGCGCGAACAACACCGGCGTCACCATGTTCACGCGTACATCGGTGCACTGCGCCGAAAGAATCGTGGCGCACAACAGCTCGAAAGGATTGCGATAATCCAGTTCGCAACGCGCGTCGGGATATTCTGCCTTCAGTCGCTCCAGCACGACGGTGGCGATTGCCAGTTTGTCGGCCTTGGTTTTCGGCGACCGCGACACCAGCGCCGCGCGCTGCGACGGCTTCTGTCCGTTGGTTTTCGTCATGCGGCGCGTCGCCTTCTTCACGGCCGGCTTCACCGCCGCGTTCACAGGCGCCGCATTCTGTGCGGCCTTGCCCGGTTTCTTGGCCGACAGCGGCTGACGCGGGCCGCCTCCTCCTGCACTTCGCGCCATCTCAGCCCTGCATCACACGCAGATGCGGCGCCGTCGCGCCCGCGCCGTCCCGTCGCGCCCGCGCAAACGCCAGCACCTCGTCGGCCGAACGGGTGTTCAGCACATTGGCCGGCGTGAGCCATCCTTTGCGCGCGTTGGCGATGCCGAGTTCGAGATGCTCGAAGCCCTGCGGTGAATGGGCGTCGGGGCCGATGCTCACCAGCGCGCCCTTCTCCTGCGCGACGCGGCAGGCGCGCCAGTCGATGTCGAGGCGATGCGGATCGGCGTTGAGCTCCATCGCGACACCCACGGCACCGGCCTTCTCGATGATCGCGGCAATGTCGATCGCGTACGGTTCACGCGTGAGCAGCAAACGGCCCGTGGGGTGTCCGAGGATCGTGAGATGCGGATCGTCGAGCGCCTTGAGCACGCGGTCCGTCATCTGTCGCTCGTTCATGCCGTAGCGCGAGTGCACCGACCCGATCACGAAGTCGAAGCGATCGAGAAACGCGGCGTCGTAATCCACGCGGCCGCAGGGCAGGATGTCCGCCTCGATGCCCTTGAGCACGCGGAAGGTGATGCCCTGCGACATATACTGTGCGTTCAGGGCATCGATTTCATCATGCTGCCGCAGAATCGCGTCGCGCGCCAATCCACCAGCGTACGTGTTCGATTGCGAGTGGTCGGATACGCCGAGATAGCGCAGCCCACGTGCGCGCGCCGCGCTGGCCATGTCGTTGATCGTCGCGCCGCCGTCGCTGTACTGCGAGTGACAGTGCAGGGCGCCCACCAAGTCCGCCTCGGTGATCAGCGTTGGGAACGGGCCGCGCGCGGCCGCTTCCACCTCGCCCATCGCTTCGCGCTGCTCCGGCACCACGTACGCCAATCCCAGTCGCGCATACAGTGCCGGTTCGTCGGGAATCGAGACCAACGCGCCGTCGCGATCGCGCAGTTCGTCGCCGGCCAGCACGAAGCCCATGCTCGCCGCGCGCTCGGTGATCTGCTTCACGTGCGCGCTATTGCCCGTCGCACGCCACAGCGCGAGGGCGAACTGTTCCGGCCGCACGCAATGCACGTCTACTCGCACGCCGTCCTCGAGTCGCAGCGACAGCGTGCGGCCACCGCCGCCCAGCACTTCCTTCACGCCACGCAGCTGCGCAAACGTGGCTGCCACGACGCTGGGACTGCCGCGCACCGCGCACACCAAGTCCACGTCGCGCACGATTTCCATGCGACGGCGAATCGATCCCGCGATCGCGAGCTCCAGCACATCCGGATGCGCGCGAATCGCCTCGGCGATACGCTCGGCTTCCGCACGGCCATGCTGCCAGAGCACGTACGCCCCCGTGGCGCGCAAATCGGCGATCCCCTTCAGGATCTTCTCTGCCGTCTTGGCGCCGAACTTCGGCAGCTCGGCCAGCCGTCCATCGCGCGCCGCTACCTCGAGCTCCAGCAGCGAGTCGATGTGCAGACCGTCGTGGATCGAGCGGATGCGCGACGGACCCAGACCCGGCACGCGCAGCATCTCCAACAACCCTTCGGGCGTCTCTTCTTGCAGGCGTTCCAGCAGGGCCGAGCCGTTGCTCGTGGCGAGGTCACGGAGCACCTCGATGGCCGCCGGGGCGATCACATCCTCCGCCGCCAGGTCGCGCGCCATCGCCTGCGCCAAATCCGTCTCGCCATGTGACGCCACCACCCGCGCGGCGGTCTGCATCGCTCGCACGGAAAACCGGTCCTCGTTATGCAGCTCGAGGAGCGTCGCGATTTGCGTCAGGGCGAAGGCGGCGGCGCGGCAATCCATAAGCGAAATCTAGCGTGGTCCGCGGCTCGGCACTGGCGAGTCATTGGCGCTGGGCGCCTCCTCGAATACTGCAAACTCCCTAGGAAGCAGGGGGAGGGTATCAGGGGGCAGGGTAGAGGTGAACCGCGCACCTCCTGCATCCTGCTTCCTGATACCCTCCCCCCTGCTCCCTAGGGAGTTTGCAGTTTGCATTGCGCAGTTCGCAGTGCGCAGCTCGCAGTCTTCACCCCTCAATCCCCGCCAAGCGCCTCACCTGCCGCACCAGCGCCTCCATCTGCGCCTCCGTCAAATCCAACTCCTGACTGGCCGCCTCGCCATCCAGCAGCCCCGTTCGTACACTCACCGCGACCTGATTCATGTAGCGCACCTTTCGCAGCAACTCGAGCGTGAGTTGGCGCAGGCCGTGAAAGCGCCGCTTTTCCGCGTTGGCACGGCGGTAGCGTTGCGCCAGTTCTTCCGGGCGCAGATTGCGCGCCAGCCGCTCCACGTCGTGCAGTGTGCGGCCGGCCAGAACGCCACGATCGGGAATGCCGCTATTCGTCCATTCCTGTTCGGCGAAGAACAGGCGTCCGACCAATTCAATGCCGTCGTGCGCGGTGTGCAGGGTGACGCGCACCGCGCGGCCATCAACGGGGATCGTCGTGAGTGGCGTCTGGGTGACCGGACCGAAGGGAACCATGGCTCTCAGCAAGGAATCGACGTATGGCAGCAAACAGCAGTTCCGGCTGTTCGACATAGGGCACATGCCCGCAGTCGTCCAACGCGACGAACTCGGCGCTCAACGACTGCGCAACGGCGGCAGCTGATTCGAGCGGAATGGGATCCTGTCGACCATGGATGACGAGCGTCGGGCAGTGAACGGCTCGTAACTCGTCCCGAAGATCGAACGCCCCTAAGCTCTCCCAGACCGACTGTTGCACGCGACCCGTGACGCGGAACGGCGTGAGCGCGCGCGCGCGTGTCGGATCGGCGAAATAGCCGGCCACGCTCAACTCGAACCCACGCTGCCGATACGCCGCCGGATCACGCTCACGTAGACCGGACGCGGCGAGTTCCTCGCGCATTGCGAGGATCGCCGCATGTCGCCCGCGCGCAGAGAGAGCCGCTTCGAAATCGCTTCGCCATGCACGGGTGATCGGCGCCGGCGAGATCAGCACGAGGCGTGCCGGAGCGAGACGCGCGTCGCCCCCCTTCGCACACTGCGTCGCGTACAGCATCGCCAGCAGCGCGCCCCACGAATAGCCGATGATCGTGGGGGGAATCAGCCCGAACTCCGTGACGATCTGGGCGAGATCGCTGACCTGCGTCTGCCACGTGACCGGTGTGGGATCGTCCGTCTTGGATTTGCCGCCGCCACGCTGATCGTAGGTGATCACGCGATACGTATCCGACAGCGAGAGCAGCTGCGGATACAGATAGTCATGATGCGCGCCGGGGCCGCCATGCAGCAACAACAGCGGTGGCGCCCCCGGTGGCCCATCGGCCCGCCAGTACAGCGGCCGGTCGGTCGTCTGCGTCACGCCGTCGGCTGACGGCGCGTTCGCTGACGGCGTGGCAGAAAAGTCGCGGTGTTCCATGATCGGAAGTTAAAGGGCGCGCGCTATCGCCATCGAGATCTCCACTTCATAACTTCCGGCACATGGCTCCCCTTGGCTACCGACGCAGCACACCGAACGCGCGCGCGACCGACAGCGGCATGCACGGGGTCCCGTACGGGGCGGTACCCGACGGCCGTTCGTCCCGCGCCGTGCTCCGGGCCCTCGCTTTGCTCATCGATCGTGTGGTGACCGTCCAGGCGCTCCGCCCGCCCGAAACGGCCGGCGAGATTGATGCCGCGCTGGTGACCCAGCCGCTCGTCCGTGATGCCCTCCGTCAGCTCACCGCACGGTCGCGCGACGGGGCACTGCTGTGCCGGATCATCGACGGACAGCTCGTGCTCGAGGGTGTTCCGATCGACCGCCGCCTCGCCGCCGACGATCCGCTGCTTGGCGGGATGCTACGACGCGCGCTCACCCTCGGGATCGGATCGATCACCGTGCGTCAGGGAGCCGCCCCCGGTGAACTGCTCACGCTGGCCTCGCTGTTCGCCCAGCCGTTTCGAACCGGCGAGGAAGCCCGCCCGCTCTTGGGGGACACGCCCACCACGATTACCCGCGCCATCATCAGCGAGGAGCGCCCGCGCGAACTGCTGAGGTCGTGGAGCGTGCTGGTGACCCCGCTGGAGCCCGGCGCCGATCTACTGCCGCGGTTCACGCCCTCCAGTTCGGCCGTTATCGACGACAGCGGAACCGGTACCAGCAACGCCGGCGGCAGCGCGGTGGCCAACGCCCTCTCGCGTCTCGCCGCCGCCCGCACCGACGATGCAGCACTGGCCGCCGGCGATCTGCTCATTGAGCTCATCGACGGCGCGGAGTTCCGCGGTGACGCGCTCACCATCGAATCGATCGCGCGCGCCACGATGCAACATGTGCACGCCGTCGGTGGCGGCGGTGGACGACTCGGCGGCGAACGCGTTATGCGACGGCTGCTGCATCGCACGTCCCTCACGTTGCTCGCGACGCGCGTGCCGTACACGCCAGAGCGCACGATCACACTCGAACTCATGGCCCGCGCCGGCGATGCGACCGTCGAGGTGCTGGTGCAGGAGCTCATGAGTTCGCCCGATAGTCAGGCGCGTCGCGCCTACTTCGACAGCATCGTCGCGCTCGATCTCAACGCCACGCTGCTGTTCGACCTCGTACGCGACAGCCGCTGGTTCGTGGTGCGCAACGCGGTCGCGCTGCTCGGAGAGATGGGTGTGGAACAGGCCGACGTGGTCA
>CAMBRJ010000242.1 GCA_945870175.1 Gemmatimonas phototrophica | reverse complement strand
ACTGCCAGAACACGGATGACACCGATTGAAATGAAACAACACGGATAAGCCAAAAGCGCTTTTGGCTTATCCGTGTTGTTTTCGTGTAATCCGTGGTCTCCGTGTTCTGGCAGTTGCCGTTGCTGTTGCTGTTACGGTCTCACGAAAGCTCAGTAGCTCCCACCCAACAGCACCGCGTTCGCAAAAATCGGCAGCGTGCCGCGCAGCTGATCCCGGTACACCGGGTCATGCGCGAACATGATGACGCGTCCGCGCCCGGCCCGCTCGGTCCACAAGTACGGAGAGCCGCCAAGCTTGGCCGCCGCCTCGGGCCAGTAGTAGCCCGCGATCCGCACCCGCGCCGCCGGCGCAAAGCGCATCACGGCGTCGCCGGCCGCGAGATCCTTCGGGATCGTGAACACGCGATCACTGTTCACGAACACCGGCATTTCCTTGTGCAGAATGCCCGCCATGAGCGGCGACAGCGAGTCGACCGTAGCCCGCGCCAGCACACCCGGCAGGCTGCCCGGCAACGGCGCGCCACCGGTGCTGTCGGCCCGCGTGGAGTCGCGCTTCACCCGCGTGCGCACCAGCCCCACGCGCTCCTGCGCCACCCACGCACTCGCCGCGTCCATGGTGATCAGTACACCGCCGTTGCGCACCCACTCGGCCAGGCGCGCGCGCCCAGCGTCGCCCAGCACACGATCGAGGGCGCCGGCCTGCACCGATGGCACGATGAGCGTGTTGAAGGCGCTCATGTCGCCACTCGCCACAAAGTTCGCGTCCACCAACGTGCTGGCGTAGCCGATGCGCTGATCCATCGCGTACCACGCGAAGCCGAACGACGAACCGTTCACTGGCGCGCCTCCCAGCAACGCCACCTTGGGGCGCTGCACGGGGATCACCGAGTTGCTGCCTAGGTCGGTGCCTTCGTCCACACCGGCCGACGGAATGGAGGCCAGCTGCGCCCCGGCTTCGGCGGCGCGACGCATCACCACGTCGTGCACATCGGCGCGATTGAGCGCCGTGCGAATCACGAAGGCGCCGTTGGGAAACGTGTTGGTTTTCGACGTGAACGAGTACGGCGCGTACCACACCCGCACCGAGTCGGTGAGCAACGATGCCAGCAAACGAATGCTCGACTCGCTGCCCGGCGCGAAGGCATAGCCGTACACCGAGCGTGCCGGCGCGGTGAACGTGCGCGGCATGTCTGTCACCATGGCCAGTGAGCCGGGCACCGCTGCCAACGCGTACGCATCCACCCGCCACGCCAATGGCAACGACCACGCGGTCATGTCGTAGAAGCGATTGCGCTGGCCGGTGCGACGGAGCTCGAGTTCGAACTTGATGAATGCCGAATCCAGCGCGGCGTCGGGTTCCAGCAACGCCTTGGCCAGATACCCCTGCGGCTGCGCGAGATCAACCACATAGTTGCCGGCCTTGGCCGTCATCGTGGGCACCGTGCCGCCGGCGTACATGGTAGCGTTGGCCACGGCAACATCGGCGGTGAGACGCTGCACCTCGATGCCGTTGTCGCGCAGCTTCTGCACCAGCGAATCGGCCCGGCCCTGCGCATCACGCACCAGCATCACCGCCCGCAGTGGTCCCTTGGCGTGCACCGTGATCGCGTTCGCGCGCGCCGCCGCATAATCACGCACCAGCTCCGTACGCCGATGCGCCGACGTCTTCACCGTGGCCCACTCGGCCGTGAAGTGCTCGAACGCCGCTTGTTTCAGCGTGCGCAGCGTGCCGTCGTTGCGCATCACGGCACCGCCTGAACTCGACGCACTCTCGAACAACATACCGATCGCGCCCGTGAGCATCGGCCACCCTTCACCGTAGCCCGGATAGAACGAGTCGTAGCCTTCACGACGGAAGTACGACCAGCCATGCACGTCGAACGCCGCCCCGTGGGCCGCCGCGAAGATGTCGAACCACTTGGGCAAGTGCGCGGGATTGTTCTTGTTGTCCGGCTCGCGCGGCGGCGCAAAGTAAAACGAAGAGCTGCTGCCTTGCTCGTGCAGGTCGACGGCCACATGCGGCCACCACTTCATGTACGTGCGCACGCGCCCCTTCGTCTCGGGGTGCGACTGCGCGTACCAATCGCGATTCAGATCGAAGTAATAGTGCGACGTGCGCGGCCCCGGCCACGACCCGGCATTGTTGAGCGCGCCAGGCTCACTGGCCACACTCTGTGAGCTCCAGTTGCGCTCGATGTCGTGGGTGTGCCGCTCGCGTCCGTCGGGATTTTCGTTGGGGTCGATCAGCACCACCGTGCTATCCAGCGCCAGCTTGGTGTCGGCATCGGTGCCGGCCGCCAGCTGATACAACAACGCGAGTCCCGCTTCGGCCCCCGACGCCTCACCGCCATGCACGGAATGCTCGAGCCACACGATGCTGGGAATGCGCTTCACTGCGGCCTCGATATCGGCAGCACTGGCCCCGCGCGGATCGGCGATACGCGCCGCATCCCGCTGAATCTCGGCCAACCGCGCCATGTTGGCTTCGCTCGAGATGGTGATGATGAGCATCTCGCGCCCCTCGAAGGTGCGGGCCACGGTGTCCACCTTCACCCGCTTGGAGGCGGCAGCAATGCGCTCGATATAGCGCATCATGGCGCGCTGCGGAGTGAAACGGGCGCCGATATCGTAGCCCAGGATCTGCGCGGGAGTGGGCACGCGCGGATCGAACGTGGCGCCGGGGTCGGCGAAGGCATGCTGTGCCTGCGCCGGGCTCGCTGCGAAAGCGCCGGCGAGTGCCGCGGCGGCTAGGGCGGAGCGGAAGAATGTTGAGGTCGACATACCGACAACTTCGCGCCGTGTGGGCGATCTGTCACGGGGGTGCCTACTGAATCCCAGGCAACAACGCCAACACCAACCGCCAACACCAACCGCCAGAACACGGATAGCACCGATCACGCAGACAACAACACGGATAAGCAAAAAGCGATAATTGAACGAAACGGGATTGGCACGCCGATTGGCTTATCCGTGTTGTTTCCGTGTCATCTGCGTCATCCGTGTTCTGGCAGTTGCAGCTGCAGTTGCAGTTACAGTTGCAGTTGCTGATTCCGTCTACCGCCCCACCTTTACCTCAACCGGCTCGACCCCAGCGCCCGTGTACATCGCCACGGTAAGCCGCCCTCTCTCGAACGCCACGCGATCGGCATAGGTCAGCGGGAACGACCCACTCCCCGCCGTCTGACCGGGGCCGAGCAGTCGCGCACTCACTCGGCTGGCCCCCGCCGGAATGGCGATGCTGGCCGAGGTCGTGCCGCTCGCCACGGCGCCCGAGATCGGCCCCGAGATACGGCCCGCATCGCCCGTACGACGCAGCACCAGCGCCGACAGCGGCGCGCCTCCACTGTTCTGCACCGTCGCCGACCAGCGCAGCACACTGTGCACACGATCGAGCGTGAGGCGCGTGGTGGCCACCAGCCCACGGGCGCGCGTGGTCACCACGATCGGCGCCGCGACCGGCGCCCTACCCGCCACCAGTGCCGGTGTGGTACTCGGCGCCACTCGGCGCGACCCCGACTGCTCGAAGGCATACGCCATCGCCACCAGGCGCGTGTCGGTGAAGCCCTTGCCCAATAGTTCGATACCGATCGGCAGTCCATCAGCCGCGAAGCCCGCCGGCACGCTGATGCTGGGCAGTCCACTCTGCGCGCCCAGATTGCACGTGCCGCCGTTCTGCACGTCACCCACCAGTGTCGGCTTCTGCCGCACGGTGGGATAGGCGATCGCGTCGAGTTGCAGGCTGTCGAGAATGCGCTCCACGCGCGCCCGCAAGGCCACCTGACGCGCCAGCGCCGTGCGATGCTGCTCGCTGTCGGCGTTGAGTATGGTGTCGATCACGCGGAAGCGCACCTCGAGTTGACGGTCGTACAAACCGCGATCGAGAATGTCACGCAGCGATTTGACCGGCGCGTTCGGAATCGTGCGCAGGTAGTCGATGAGGTCGAACTTCGTTTCCAGATTGATCACGCTGGTGTTGGCCGTCAGCGTGTCGAACTCCGCCATCGGTACATCGACTACCGTGGCGCCCTGCGCCCGCATAGCCGCGATGGCGGCGCGCACGGTATCGGCAATCTCGGTGTCGGTGTCGCGGAAGTACGGCAGGAACAGGCCAATGCGCGCCCCACGCAACGCGTTCTTGTCCAGCGACGCCTGGAACTTCGGCACTGGCTTATCGCGAAGGACCGAAGTGACGGCGTCCTCGCTGTCGTAGCCCACGCTCACATCGAGCGCAATGGCGAGATCGGTCACGGTACGCGCCAACGGGCCACCGATGTCCTGCGTGTGCGACAGCGGCACGATGCCGCGACGGCTCACGAGTCCCTGTGTTGGACGCAGGCCAACGAGGGCGTTGAAGGCACTCGGAATGCGAATCGAACCGCAGGTATCCGAGCCCCATCCCACCGTGGCAAAGCTCGCCGCGATCGCCGCACCGGTGCCGCCGCTCGAGCCACCGGGGCATCGCGTGGGGTCGTACGGATTGCGTGTTTGTCCGCCGAGTGAGCTGATGCTGGTGATGCCGGCGGCGAGTTCGTGCAAGTTGGACTTGCCCAGAATAATCGCCCCCGCGTCGCGCAGCTTCTTCACCACGAATCCGTCGCGCGCCGGCTGACTGGTGGCCATCGCCAGCGAGCCCGCACTGGTCGGCATGTCGCCGGTGTCGTAGTTGTCCTTGATGATCACGGGGATCCCGTGCATCGGCCCGCGCACCTTGCCGGCCTTGCGTTCGGCGTCGAGCACCGCCGCTTCGGCGCCTGCCTTGGGATTGATGCGAATCAGCGAGTTCAACTCTGGCCCCGCGTGATCGTACGCCGCGATGCGCGCGAGGTACTGCTTTACCAGCTGCACGCTCGAGAGACGCCCCGCCGTAAGCGCCGCCTGCACGTCGGTGATCGACGCCTTGGTGATCTCCATCGGTGCGCTCGCCTTCACCGTCTGCGCTCCGACTGTCGAGCTCACGCCAAGCAGACTCCCCACCACTATCATCGCACGAATCTTCACGGTCACACCCTCAAGAGAAAAATCGGTTCTCTGCGTGCTCTGCGCCTCTGCGTTCCCTGCGTCATCATTTCCATCAATGCGGCCGCGAGTCCGAAACAGCAGGGGCTCGCTACGCTCGCGGGAACGCAGAGAGGCAGAGGCGCAGAGAAAAGCTCACACAGGAAAAAACAGCGACTCGTACTTCACGTTCGTGCGAGGCGACGCCATCATTGGCTCCACCGTGTCACGCCACCGCGC
>CAMBRJ010000241.1 GCA_945870175.1 Gemmatimonas phototrophica | reverse complement strand
GTGTTGCGCGCGCTCCCCGACCGCGACGTAACGCATCCCGCCGCATTCATCCCCGAACTCCACGGGGCCACAGTCGCTGTGCTCACGCGGTACTCCGTCGCGGTGGCCGTGACCACCATCGCCGAGAAGCACCGCGGGTCGGCCGGCGCTGGCGTCAGCACCACATCGTACAATTCGCCGCCGCGCACCAACTCCGTCACCACCGCACGCGCCTGCAGCGACGACAGGAAGAAGACCGTAGTGACCACAATCCAGGCCGAGATACCCGTCCATGGACGGGCGCCGGCGGCCATCGCGCGCTGCACGAGCATTCCCGCCAGCGCCATGATCGTGACGCCAAGGGCGAGCGCTGGCGACACCTCCCCGGCAAACCAACAGAGCGCCAGGATGGCGGCCAACGCCACCAGCAACAGCCCTCGGCCGAACGCCCGACGCGGTCCCCACACCAGCGGCGGAATCGCCACCACCATCAGCCACGGTTCCACGATGAACACCGCGTCGCCGTAGTACCAGCGATTGTCGAACGGCCAGAACGGGTGCACGCCGTAGCTGTTGGTGAAATCCAGGAGGAGGTGCGACAGCGTGCCGACTACCGCCAGCACCAAGAGCGCCCGCGCACCCACCCGTGACACGATCGCCGACGAGGCGTCGGCCCGCTCGCGACCCGTGAGGCCGCGCTGCCACCACCAGCGCGTGATCCACCACAGGACGACGGCGCTCACCACTGCCCACACGACCGTGTGCGTGTGCCCGCGATGGTGCAGCAAATAGCCGAGCTTCCCCATCGCCACCATCGGCCCTGAATACACGAGATCGGCGTCGGGAAACTCGGCCGCGGCGATACCGAGCACGACCGCAGCACGGCGAAAGCGCACGAGCGACGGCGCTTCCGTTCCCGCGGAGGAGGCGCGACCGATGCGACGCTGAACAGACGAGACGGTGGCATCGGCCAAGAGCAGGCCGGCAAGTGCGTGTGTGACGTTATCCACGCGTAGTAGTTGAGCGCCTGTCTACTGGCTGTCAACCAATTGGTGTCTCGGCTCGCCCACGTCGGAGTTCGCGCAACCGCTGGACGGCGCCCATTAGTCCGAGTGCCCATCCCACCGGATACGGCGCCACAAGGAGCAACCACCACATCGACCGCCCGGTGCTGCCACCGACGCCGCCGACGTCGCTCATGATCCACAGAGCCGCCACGCCAGCCACCATCAGCAGGCACGCGAGCCAGACGCGCGTGGCCACGGCGCTGTGCTGTCGCGGCGTCCCGAGCCCAACCAGTACGCTGCCCGCCGCAATCACGAGCGATCCCTCGAGCGGATCGAGTGCGCCGAGAAGCATTCCAGCGAGTCCGGCGATCACGAGCGGGCGAAACCAGCGGTCGTGAATTGGCATCGGTCGGCCTAGGGCAAGCGGGTGGGGCGATACACCGTGACCGGCGATCCTTCGGCCACGAACATCGAGCGCGGCGGTACCGACAACGGGGCTGCGAACGCCGCTCCGTACAAGCCACGCACATCGGCGTCGAACGACGGGTCGGACGCCGGCCAGACCCGCCACGAGGGATGCGCGACCTGATACTCCACGGTACTGCCATCCCGCTGCGGTGTGTAGCCCCAATAGTGCTCGGCGATGAACTCCGGCTCCGAGCCGGACACCAATGGCTGAGGTGCACCAAGCGCGGTCACGCTCAGCTGTTGATGCTGCGCGTTGCCGAACCATCCGTACATCAGGCGTCCGGGTGACGACCGGAGCGTAGGCGGCACGCGACTGTGCATCGGCACGGCGGTGTAGGGCTCGTTGTACAACAGGCGCGCCGTGTAGGCGATCGCGGCCCGAGGCACGAGTTCGCGTACGAACACGACGCCGCGACGGGTCGATCCGTCGGGCATCGGGCGCTTCACATAGAAGCGCAAATTCACTTCGTCGAAATCGCGGTGAAACGGGACGGGCACGCCGAGCACCCGGGTGTTTAAAAAGCGAAAGCCCACCATGCTCGCCAGCGCGCGCCCCTCGAACAGATCGAGCACCGTGTGTTTTGGCACGAGCGGTTCGAGCACGGCCAACGGGATCTCGTAATTCAGCATCACGAGATACCGCCATTCGGCGGTCAGAAACGGACGGCGGGCGACTTGATCCGGTGTGGTCACACCAGATCAACCCGCCCGCCGTTTCTGCGTTCCCACGCAGGCAATGCCGCGGAAGCTACATCGCGGTCTTCACCGTGTTGCCGAGCGTGAAGCGCGCCAGCCATTCGTACTCGCGCTTCATGCGGTCCATCTGGTGATAGTACTCGGCGAAGCCGTGTCCTTCGCGCGGATAGAACACCAACTCGGTGGTCTTCCCGCGGTCCTTGAGCGCGCGATAGAACTCCATCGGCTGCCCGATCGGCACGCGCTCGTCGTTGCTGCCGTGCAGAATCAGCAGCGGCGTGGTCACGTTATTGCTGTAGCTGATGCCCGAGCGCTCAAGGTACTTCCGGATGTTGGCGTTCACGATCGAGCCGTCGTATTGCGGATCGCCGAAGAACGTGTTGATGTAGCCCGGAATATCCGTGGTGCCGGCCATCGATAGCAGCGACGGCAGGCCGGCGCCCATCATCGCGGCCTTGAAGCGTCCGGTCTGCGATACCACCCACGACGTCATGTAGCCGCCATAGCTCCAGCCTTCGAACGCCATGCGCGTGGAGTCGGCGATGCCGCGCTTGATGAGATCATCCACGCCGGTCATGATGTCGCGGTAGTCACCGCCGCCCCAATCGCCGGTGTTGGCGTGCATCCACCATTCGCCATAGCCGGTGGAGCCACGCGGATTCGGATAGAACACCGCCCAGCCGCGCGCAGCATACGTCTGCCCGGGGCTCGTACCAGCCTTGAAGCCGTTGGTGTGCGCGCCGGTCGGCCCGCCGTGCGCTGACACCACCATCGGCACGCGGGCCCCCTCGCGATATCCCACGGGCAGCAGCAGCACGCCTTCCACTTCGCGGCCGTCCTTCGACTTCCACGTGATCACGCGCGACGCGCCGAGGGTGCGCTCGCTGAGCCACCCGTTCGTGGTGGTGATGCGCGTGGGCGCCGCACTGCCCTTCTGCACATACACTTCGCCCGGCAAGTCGGGCGTATCGAGCACCATCGCCAGTGTGCTGCCGTCGCTGTTCGTCGACAGTCCCTGCACCAGCACGTCCTTCGTGCGCTTGCTGTAGCTCTTGCTCGCCACGTCGTACGCGTAAAGGGAATTCCACACGCGATCGCTGGCGGTGAACCACAGCTGCGTGCCATCGGGCGACCAGCGCGGCGCGCCCGGGCTCACATCAAAGTCGGCGCGCGCATGATTGGTGGTCGCGCGGGTGGCCAGGTCGAACGTGACCAACCGCGCATTCCGCAGCGTGCGCGGCATGATGCCGTCCTTGTGCGGTGCCATTTCGTGCGGCAGCATCGTGAACGCCAGCGTCTTGCCGTCGGGCGAGAACTGCGGTGCCGATTCGGCGTCGTTCGTAGTCGTGATCGCATCAAGCGCGAGCGACGCGACATCAACCACATACGCGTTGCCGCGTTCATCGCGGATCATCGGCGTCGGTGACGCGCGGAAACCCAACTTCCGGCCATCGGGCGACCAGTTCGGTGCGCCGCTCACCGTGTACGCCCCCGACGTGACCTTGGTGGCCTTCCCCGAGGCCACGTCGACTACCCAAATGTGATTGAGCCGGAAGTCGTCTTCGTACACCTTGGGGTCGTCGCGACGACGGAGCTTTGCTTCCGCTTCGCGCGTGAGCGTATCGGTGGTCACGATCGCGATGCGCGAGCCATCGGGCGACCACACATACGACGACACCCCATCGCGAGCGGTGGTGAGCTGACGCGACTCGCCGCCATCAGCCGGCAGGAGCCAGACCTGCGGCTTCGGCGCATCATCACCGGTACCGGTGCCGCGCGCGGTCACGAACGAAATCATGCGCCCATCGGGCGACCACTGCGCCTGTGACTCGCCGCGCTCACCAAACGTGAGCTGGCGCGGTGCGCCACCGGCGGCGGAGACCATGAATACATGCGAGCGACGCTCGTGACGATCGCCGAGCGCGGTGTCCCCCTTGGCGTTCGGATGCTCCCACGCGCTGATGGCGTAGAGCACGCGTGCGCCGTCGGGCGCGATGGCGACGCCACCGACCGACTTGAGGCGCATGATGTCGCTGTCGTCGAGGCCCTTCGACTGGGCACGTGCGAGCGACGGCACGGTGAGACAGGCCGCGAGGAGTACGGCGGACGAACGCAGACGGAGCGACATGACAGCCTCGTACGTGAAAATGGTCAGCAACTTGGTGAAGAAGCCGCTGTGTGCGGCGGCGACCCGGGCGAGAGACTCGTCTTCGTTGCGGCTGGACGTGTACTCGAGAGCCATGCCTCGGCGGGTGCCTAGGGGCAACGGTCGCAGTACGGTAACGAACGCGTCGGCTACGGTTGAGCGCAAGACATCCTGTCCTGCAGGCGCCAAAAGAGACCGGAGCGGTGTGCAGGGCAGTCCCCCTCCCGCCGAGTTCGGTCTAGCCGGGCACAGCGTGGCACCGGGTTGCGGTGCAAGGCGCTAGCTTTCCGGAGGGCCCGGCGGTGCGCGTCGCGCACGACCCGACCCGTATCCCGCAGAGGAGTCGCTCGATGTCCGATCAGAGTTCGTTTACCGCGGAGCACCGCTCTTTTGAATGGGAACTCGTCCTCAAGTACGAGGATCTTTCGCTTCCCGCGTCGGAGTGGAACGAAGCCACGCTGGCCATTGTGGCGGGCTGGTACGCGAAGAACCTGCCCAGCGAGCAGGCCGAGGCACGGTACGAGAAGGCGTATCACCGGAATCGTCGCCGTCTGTCGAACCGCCTCGATCCGGCATCGGTGGATACGGCCGCGATCGAGAAGCTTGACGGGGTCTGGGAGTCGTTGCTGACGCGGGTGCTGCAGGCGAAGAAGTAGGGGGATGCCGGTGCGGGAGCCGGCACGCACAAAACCCCGCCGCGACCGAAGTCGTGGCGGGGTTTCTATTGCCCCTCTAGGAATCGAACCTAGAACCTTCTGAGTCAGAGTCAGACGCTCTGCCAATTGAGCTAAGGGGCAGCTGGCATCCAACGGGCCGAAACCCACTGGAACAGCAAATATAGAAGACTCACGGCTGGACGGTAGTGCCCTCAGGGCTGGCCTCATGCGACCCGAGAATCGCCAGCGTCAGCGCGGCGACATCGACCGCCAGAGGCTCCGCAGCACCCGGCGCGA
>CAMBRJ010000240.1 GCA_945870175.1 Gemmatimonas phototrophica | reverse complement strand
AGGGCTTCGTGAGGTAGTCGAGCGCACCGGCGTCGAGGCATCGTACGGCGACGTCGACATCTGAGACGGCCGTGATCATGACGACGGCGGTCAAGGGCCAGCTCGCGCGAATCTGCGTCAGCAGCTGCGCACCATCCATGCCGGGCATGTGAAAGTCCGAGAGCAGCAATGGCGACGGGGTGGCGGCTTGCACGTCGAGTGCCTCGGCGCCACCACTCGCTTCGAGGCACTCGAAGCCTTCGGCCTGCATCAGACGTCGGACCACCAGGCGTATCGACGCGTCGTCGTCGACGATCAGGCAGCGGCGCGGCGCGTCGGCGAGCGCACTGGCAAAGCGCATCAGGCCGCCGGCTTGGGATCGCGCGGCAACGTGGGCCACACCACGGCCTCGGGCTGCCCTGCGGTGGGTCGGAGGCTCCCCTCACGCCGGAATCCGAGGCGGGCAACTCGCCGACGCTCGGTCACGGCAGTAGCTTCCGCCCCACGTTCTCCTCGGACCACACGGAGCCCATGACGCGCATTTTCGACGACGACCTCGCGGGTGGCATGGCCACCCGCGCCATCCATGCCGGCCAGCGCCCCGACCCCGTGTCGGGTGCCATCATGACGCCGCTCTACCTCACGTCCACCTACGTGCAGGAAAGCATTGGCGTCAACAAGGGATACGAATACGCCCGCGGGAAGAATCCCACGCGACAGGCGCTCGAACGGAACGTCGCGACGCTCGAAGGCGGCACGCACGGCTTCGCGTTCGGCAGCGGCATGGGCTGCCTCGACTCGATCATGAAGCTCTTCCGCGCCGGTGATCACATCGTGTGCGGGGAGAACGTGTACGGTGGCACGTTCCGTCTGTTCGATCGAATCTTGCGTCATTTCGGCCTGTCGTTCACGTATGTGGATACGGATGATCCGCAGCGGGTGGCGGATGCGATGACGCCGTCCACGCGTGCCCTACTCGTGGAGACGCCAACGAATCCCCTCATGCGACTCACCGACCTGGCCGCCATGAGCACCATCGCCAAGCGACACCAGGCCCTACTCATCGTGGACAACACCTTTGCGACGCCGATCTTCCAGCGTCCGTTGGAGCTGGGCGCCGACATCGTCTGGCATTCGACCACGAAGTACATCAACGGTCACTCTGATATGATCGGCGGCCTCGCGGTCGTTCTTGAGGATGAATTGGCCGATCGGCTCCAATTCATCCTGAACGCGGCCGGTGCCGTCCCTGGCCCGTTTGATGCGTGGCTGGCTCTCCGCGGCACCAAGACCTTGCCACTCCGCATGAAGCAGCACGACCTCAACGGTCGTGCCATCGGCGCATGGCTGCTGGAGCGCTTGGGCGAAGACCGGGTCATTTACCCGGGCCTCGCGCACCACCCGCACCACGAGCTGGCGAAGCGGCAGATGAGCGGCTTCGGCGGCATGATGACGCTCGACCTTAAGACCATCGACAACGCCCGAAAATTCCTCGAGCGCGTACGGGTGTTCTCGTTGGCCGAGTCGCTGGGGGGAGTGGAAAGCCTGACGAATCACCCGTTCAGCATGACCCACGGGTCGGTCCCGGCCGACATTAAGATGGCCATGGGGTTGAACGACGGCATGGTTCGTCTGTCGTGCGGCATCGAAGATGCCGAGGATCTGATCGCCGATCTCGACGGCGCACTCGAAGGGATCTGATACGGATCTGTCCCACGGTGGAACTTGAGCACCCTCCCGCCGTAGGGAGGGTGTCTCCAGCCCCCTGATTATGTCCGCCACGCCGCTCACGCAGGTCTCGTCGGTCACCTGGGAACATCCGGCCGACCGCGCCGCCCTGCAGACGCTCCGCGCCCTCCCGGGATTCGACGAAGTGGTGCGCAAGATCGCCAGCGTTTTCGGCGAACGCGGCGTCCGCAATCTGTTTCTCGGCGACGCCGTGCTGGTCGGTCCGACGCAACGGCCGATGCTCCACGCGCTCTACCAAGACGTGCTGCAGGCGCTCGACTGGCCCAACGCCGGCCAGCCGGTCCCGCAGCTCTACGTGGCGCAGAACCCGATCGCCAATGCGGGTGCCGTCGGCTTCGACCAACCCTTCATCGTGATCAACTCCGGCGTGCTCGAATTGCTGGAGCCCGAGGAGCAGCGCTTTATGCTGGCGCAGCAACTCGGCCATATCATGACGGGGCGCACCACCTACCGCACGATCGCGCTCATCGTGCTCTTTTTCGGCATGAGCGCACTGCCGTTGCTGGCCTCGATCGCGCTGCTGCCCTTCCAGCTGGCCCTGCTCGAGTGGTATCGCAAGTCCGAGCTGTCGGCCGACCGGGCCGGCATGCTGGGCACGCAGGACCCGCGCGCCAGCCTGATGACCTTCCTCAAATTGGCCGGCGGCCGGGCCTACGGCGACACAATCGACCTCGACGCCTATCTCGCGCAGGCCGCCGAATACGAAGTTGGCGGATCGGCCTGGGACAACGTCATCAAGGCACTCAACACGGCCCTGCGCGAGCATCCGTTCCACACGGTGCGGGCTGGTGAGCTGAATCGCTGGCAACAGTCGGGGGACTACACGCGCATCGTCGGTGGCGACTACATCCGCCGCGGCAGCGAGGCCGAGCGTCCGTTGCGCGACGATCTGCGTGACGCGAAGGACTATTACGCCGACAAGGCGAAAGCCGCCGCCGAGACGGTCGGTGACGTGATCAACCGGGCGGCCGATGCGTTCCGCGATGCGTTCAAGACGGCCGCCAGTGCGGCCAGCATGGGTGACGACATGCCGCCGCCTCCACCGCCGGCCTCTTCCCCGCCACCGCCCCCGGCTTCTGAGCCTCCGACTGGGGTGTGATGCGCGGGTTGGGTTGAAACGATCACGCAGAGAGGCAGAGGGCGCAGAGCACGCGGAGAACTACAATTATTTCTCTGCGCACTCTGCGCCCTCTGCCTCTCTGCGTGATCGTTTCAGTGGCTGTGGGGAACGCACGCATTGCTCTCGTTTTGGACTAGATTTCCCGCCATGAAGATCCTGCTCCTCGGCTCTGGCGGCCGCGAACATGCCCTCGCTGACGCACTCGCGCGCGAGAACACCACCATCGATTTGGTGGCCGGTCCGGGGAACCCCGGCATTGCCCAGTTGGCCCGCGTGGTCTCGGTCGATGCGTCCGACCCGATCGCAGTCGCCGAGCTGGCCGAGCGTGAGCAGGTCAAGCTCGTGGTGGTGGGCCCCGAGGCGCCGTTGGCGATCGGGCTGGTGGATCATCTGCAGCACATCGGCGTGCCGGTGTTCGGGCCCACAATGGGTGCGGCGAAGGTGGAAACGTCGAAGGCCGACACGAAGGCGCTGATGATGGCGGCCGGTATTCCGACCGCGCGCGCCGAAACCCATAAGAAGTCGGCCGATGCGAAGGAGGCCGTTCGCACGCGCTTCGGGGTGCCCGTGGTGATCAAGGCGAGCGGACTCGCCGCCGGCAAAGGCGTGATCATCTGCCACACGCTCAAAGAAGCCGACGCCGCGATCGAGCGCGTGCTCGAAGACAAAGCGTTCGGTGACGCCGGCAGCGAGTGCCTGGTGGAAGCGTTCATGACTGGTGAAGAGCTGTCGCTGTTCGCGGTGACCGACGGCTACAGCGTGATGCCCATGATCGGCGCGCAGGATCACAAGCGCCTGCTGGAGGGCGACGAAGGCCCGAACACCGGCGGCATGGGTGCGTATACGCCGGTGTCGTTCTCCACGCCCGCGCTCGTGGACGATGTCACCGAACGCATCTTCCTGCCCACGTTGCATGCGCTGCGCAAGCGCGGCACCCCATTCACGGGGCTGCTGTACGCGGGGTTGATGCTCACGGAAGAGGGCCCGAAGGTCGTGGAATTCAACTGCCGATTCGGCGATCCCGAAACGCAGGCGATCTTGCCGATGCTGACCAGCAGCCTGCTCGATCCCATGATGACCGTGGCCCATGGTGGCCGCATCGGCAGCCTGTCGCCGTTCACGTGGCGCGAGGGCGCGTCGGTGACCACGGTCGTCGCGTCGCAGGGCTATCCCGATGCGCCGGTCACTGGCCAACACATCACGCTGCCCCCGTTCAGCGACGCTTTGCGCGTGTATCACGCCGGCACATCGCTCGCGGCCGATGGATCGCTGCGGACGAGCGGTGGACGCGTATTTGCCGTGACGGCAATGGCCGAAACCTTCGCCGATGCGCAGGAGGCGAGCCGCGAGGCGGCATCGCGCATCGAGTTCGAGGGTGCGATCTATCGCGGCGACATCGGCTGGCGGGAAGCGGCGCGACTTGCCTGAACTGCCTGAAACGGAAACCATCGCGCGGGACCTCGACGCCATGGTGTGTGGCGCCACCATCGTCGGCGTGGACGTGCTCAAGGCCGACGTGCTGCGCGAAGCCGACGCGGCAGGGTTTGCCGCCGCGCTCAGCGGGCTCGCCATTGCCCACGTGTGGCGCCGGGCCAAACTGATCGTGCTGGACATGCGGCCGCCCGCGGCGCGCACGGACGCCGCCGAGCCACCGTGGCGCGTTGTGGTACAGCCTCGCTTTACCGGCGGCATGGTGGTCGACGAGGGCTCGCTGACGGACGCCGACCGGACCTACGTGGCGGTCACGCTTCGGCTGAACGACGGGCGCGCCCTGCACTACCGCGACGTCCGGCGGTTGGGCACGGTGGCCTTGATGTCACCCGAACGTTTCACGAAGTATTCGAGCGCATTAGGTGCCGAACCTCTTGACCCGCAGCTCGGCGACGCCGAGTTTTCGGGACTTGTTCGGGAGTCGAGGCAGGCCATCAAAGTGTTTCTGATGGACCAGAAGCGACTCGCCGGCGTCGGCAACATCTACGCGAACGAGGCTCTGTGGCTGGCCGGGATCGATCCGTCGCGCGAAGCGCGCACTCTCTCCGAGCAGGAAAGCGCGGCGCTGCGGGCGCAGCTGTGTGCGGTGCTGACCGCCTCCATCGCGGCCCGCGGCACGAGCTTCCGCGACTACCGGGATGCTCGCGGTGAACGGGGATCTTTCGTCGAGCAGTTGGCCGCCTATGGCCGCGCCGGTGAGCCCTGTCTTGCCTGCGGCCGCCGGCTGGTCGGAACGCACGCGATCGACGGGCGCAGCACCGTCTTCTGCTCGAACTGCCAGCGATAAGCTCGACCGTAAGTTGCGCGGGAAGTCGCGCGCGACGGTGGCCACTCAGCTCGACCTATCGGTCGGCTCGCCCGACGCCGATGTGCAGCGACTGCGGGCGCAGGTGCGCGAGCAGATGCGCAACGAGCCGGGCGTGTACCTCATGC
>CAMBRJ010000239.1 GCA_945870175.1 Gemmatimonas phototrophica | reverse complement strand
CGCGTCGATCGCGCGGATCGCGCCCCGATCCACGTGGCGGGTCATCCACATTGTTCGACGGCACGAAGCGGAACAGTTCACGAATCTGCTGCAGGCATGCCAGTTCGGAATCGCAGGCGAAATGCGCGACGCCGCTGGTGCTCGCGTGCGTGTCGGCACCGCCAAGCTGCTCCATCGTGACGTCTTCGTGCGTCACCGTCTTCACGACGTTGGGGCCGGTCACGAACATGTAGCTCGTGCCGCGCACCATGTAGATGAAGTCGGTGATCGCCGGCGAATACACCGCGCCACCGGCACACGGTCCGAGGATGGCCGAAATCTGCGGCACGACGCCCGACGCCATCGTGTTGCGTAGAAAGATGTCGGCGTACCCCCCAAGGGACACGACGCCTTCCTGAATGCGTGCGCCGCCCGAGTCGTTGAGGCCGATGACCGGCGCCCCGTTGCGCACCGCCAGGTCCATGACCTTGCAGATCTTGGCGGCGTGGGCCTCGGACAGCGACCCACCGAACACGGTGAAGTCCTGCGAGAAGACATAGACGATCCGTCCTTCGATCCGTCCGTGTCCGGCAACAACGCCGTCGCCATAGATCGGCGCTTCGCCCTCGGCCAGCGAACGGGACGTGACGAATCGGTCGATCTCGACGAACGAACCTTCGTCGAGGAGGACGTCGAGACGCTCGCGGGCGGAGAGCTTGCCCTTGGCGTGTTGGGCGGCGAGGCGAGCGGCGCCACCGCCCTGTTCTGAGGCATCGCGGGCGATCGCCAACCGCTCCAGCTTCTGGCGCATGGTCGTGGATTGTGACATGGCGCGGGAAGCTAGCGCCTCTGCGCCGAAAAACGAGGAGCCGAGCCCCGACCGGGGACCGGCTCCCCAACCATCAGGGATGGAGCGTTACGGCTTGTAGATGATCGGCAGCACGACCTTGGTCTTCACGGCCGCCCCGTTCAGCGTGCCCGGCGAGAACTCGAGCTTGGTGACGGCCTTCTTGGCGGCTTCGCCCAGGGCCGTCTGCGTGGCGTCGACGACTCCGACGCTGCCCGCCTCGAGCTTGCCCATGCTATCAACGACGAACTGGAGCTCGACCATGCCGCCTACGCCGCGGCTCTTGAGGTTGGCTGGATACGACTCCGAAATCAGTCGGGCCGCCTGCACGCTCGACGAGAGCTTCGGCGGATTCGTGAATTCGGAAATGGGATACACCCTGTCGTCCTGGGCCGCCGCGGTGCCGGCGAGCGGACCGACCAGCAGGAGCGTCGCCAGCGCGGGAAACAGAGAACGGCCAAGGGTCAGCGACATCGAATCGATGCTCGGGAGCCAGATGATGGGCATTCGTACGCCCTCGACCCCGGCGTCGGGGAGATGAGCTACGGCCTCGTGCCGCGCCATGCGCGCAGCCCGTATCGGCACCGCTCTCTATCGGTCCATCATCCGGGACTCTGAAGTATTCATCGTATAATTCGACGCCTCTGTCACGCTCGCGGACCTCGCGGTTCAGGCCGCTATGAAGGATATGCGAGGCTGTACTGTTTCGTGACGAGTCGTGTGTGACGGGCTTCACCTTCTCGCCGTCTTAGAACAGTATTCGTGATGAAGAACATGCCGACTTGTCCAGCTGAGTTTGCTGGAACACGGCTTGCATTGCTGCGATGCTAATGAGGCCATCCCTTGCCGACGCTCCAACACCTGCCATGTCCGACTTCCTCGATCTTCACGACGATCCGTCCGTCCGCCGCGTGCTCTATCTCGGCGCGATCCTTCTGGTTGCCGTTCCGTTCCTGCAGGCGGGGTCGCAGCTGTGGCCGTTGCAGCTGAGCAACATTCAGTGGCGCTTCGGCGCCGCGAACGCGCTGTCCAGCGTGCTGCTGCTGCCATACCTCGGACTATCACTCTTAGTCCTCATGTCGCGCGCACTCGATAGCCGGGTCCTCGCCCGCACCGTCGGCGTGATTTCTGCCGTGTTCGCGCTCGGGCTTCTGGGGTCCATCGCTCTCTTCGCCCTGGATGCGCTGCAGCTCAAGAAGATCGTGAACTCCGCCATGATGAATACCTTCAACACGACGGCGGCTCGCGTGGGCTTGGTCACGACGTTGTTCCTGGTGGCTTTTGCCCTCATGGCGTTGGCATGCTTCACGACCCCGCGAGGTAGCCGCGCGGCGCCCGCCAGGAAGGGTGAGAAGAAGGCAGAAGAGGGCGTCGGCCTAATCGTGGGTCAGTAGAGCTACGCGGGGCGACTAGCAGCCCGTCGGCCACCGACGACCGCCAATCGAACCAGAAGTCCCCGGTGCGTTACACCGCGGACTTTGTTCTTCTGCGGTCTTGGTGCGACATGTGAGGGTCAACGTGCGCGTTGCCAGAAGGGCGCTGTCACAGTTTCGTGCCGCCGAAGTAGAATCGCGTGGGCGGCGACGGGACTGACCCGCGGGCCTGCACGCGGGCGCAAGGCGTTTCGGCAGGGGCGTGGCGCGACAGACCAACGGCTGAAGTGCTGCTTATCTGCCACACTCAGACGCGACAGTTCTTGCGAGCGTGTCCGTACCACGGGGTCGATCCGTGAAGTCCCCGGGGCGGGATTTACCGCATCATGTCGACTCAGTGCTGTGCGTTTCTGGTTTAAAAGCTGCAGAGACAAGGACAGGAAGAACCCCCTCCTCACTCTCGGGCGCGCGGCGTCAGGTAACTATGAAGAAATTTTCGATGGCACTCGGTGCGGCGATCGCGCTAGCGGGTGTTACGCCACAGGCACAGGCGCAAAGTGTGACGTCGCTTCCCGGCACCACGTACTACACGAACGGTCCGATCAACGACGACATCAACGTCAATCAGCTCGGCGGGCTTTCTTTAACGGCCTACTGGGGAAGTTTCTCAGAAACCTATTTGCTGAATGGTACCGGAGGGTGGGGGTGGAATGAGGGAGGAAACCTCAGCCTTACGGCATCGGGAACGTCGAATACCTATTTCGTCTTCTGGAGCCTGGACAACACGCGGAGTGCGCGACTCACTCGGTTGGTCTTTGATGGCGCAGCGACGAATGTCGTGTTCGACCGCGGAAGTCTGCTTGGCCCGACGGGGACTCCCGGCTCCAACGTGGGAAACGATCTTGACGCCTGCCGGAGTCTTTCTTTTTTCGTGTTCTGTGGCGCCGACCAGTGGAACACGCAGGTGCTGTACACGAATCAGGTGGCATTGAACCCAGATCTGCCCGTGGGCGACCTCTTCCGAACGATTGATGTCACGTTCGGGAACGACGGCATCGCCGCGAACCGCAGCGTCGATGCGTTCATTCGCTTCGACACTGATATGTCTAACACGCCCGTCGTAGTACCCGAGCCATCCACCTACGCGCTCGTGGGCGCCGGCCTGCTCGGCATGGTCGGTTTCGCCCGCCGTCGTAACCGCAACGCCTAAGCGCGGTGCGGACCACCTCGTAAGATCGGAAAGCCCTGCCATTTAGCGGGGCTTTCTGTATTCTGGTCCCTCGACGCGCCTGCAAACGCAAAGGCCCCGGCATTTCTGCCGGGGCCTTCGTCGTTCGACTCACCGCATGCGGCTTACAGCCCGATCTCGTCTTCGGAGCTATGCACCTTGCTCGGCTCGGCCGGCTTGGGCGGCTGCTCTTCCGGGACCGACGTCACGGCCAGCACGATACGGCGGTGGATGGGATCCACCTCCAACACGCGCATCACCAGATTCATCGTTTCCCAGGCGAAATCGGCCGGGTTGGTGACCGTGCCCTCGGGGTTGAGCTGGCTCACCGGGACGAAGCCTTCGATGTCGTTGCCGAGATCGACGACCACGCCCTTGTCCATCAGGCGGACCACCTTGCCCGGAAGCTCGGTGCCGACCGGATACGTCTCACCGATGCGAAGCCACGGGTCTTCCTCAGCCTGCTTGAGGCCGAGCGAGATACGCTTGTTTTCGCTGTCGATGTTGAGGATGACCACGTCCACCGCGTCGCCTTTCTTCACGACTTCCGACGGATGCTGGACGCGCTTGGTCCAGGACATATCGGAGATGTGAATGAGGCCGTCGATGCCCGGCTCGATTTCGACGAACGCGCCGAACGAGGTCAGGTTGCGAACCTTGCCGTTGATACGCGTACCAACCGGGTACTTGAGCGGCAGGATTACCCACGGATCCTGCTCGGTCTGCTTCATACCCAGCGAAATCTTCTCTTCGGTCTCGTCGACCTTGAGCACCACCGCCTCGATCGCTTCGCCGATCGACACGATCTTCGACGGGTGGCGAACGTTGCGCGTCCAGCTCATTTCGGAGATATGGACGAGGCCTTCGATGCCCGGCTCGAGCTCGATGAACGCGCCGTAGTTCGTGATCGACACAACCTTGCCGTTCACACGGGTGCCGACCGGGTACTTGGCCGCCACGTCCTTCCACGGGTAGCTCTGGAGCTGCTTGAGGCCGAGCGAGATGCGCTCGCGCTCCCAATCGATATCCAGGACCTTGATCTCGAGCTCCATGCCGATCTGGACCATCTCACTCGGATGCGAGATACGGCCCCACGACATGTCCGTGATGTGCAGCAGGCCGTCGACGCCGCCGAGATCGATGAATGCACCGAAATCCGTGATGTTCTTGACGACGCCCTTCCGCACCTGATCCTTGGAGAGCTCCTTCATGAGCTTCTCGCGCTTGCCGGCGCGTTCCTGCTCGAGGATCACACGACGCGACACCACGATGTTGCGGCGACGCTTGTTGAGCTTGATGATCTTGAACTCGTACTTGTGTCCGAGCAGCTCGTCGATGTTCGGCACGCGACGGAGCGCGATCTGCGAACCCGGCAGGAATGCGTCGACGCCCATAAGGTCGACGACCACGCCACCCTTGATCTTCTTGACGAGCGTGCCTTCGACCGGCATGTCGCTCTCGTAGGCCACGCGGATGCGCTCCCACACGCGCATGAAGTCGGCCTTCTTCTTGGACAGGACGACAGAGCCTTCCTGGTCCTCGAGGTGCTCGAGGAGCACTTCGACTTCGTCGCCGACCTTGAGGTCGGGCATGTCCTTGAACTCTTCGAGCGGGATCGTCCCTTCGGACTTAAAGCCGATATCCAGGACGACGAGGTTCTCGCGAATTTCAAGAACGTGCGCCTTGACGATCTCACCTTCTTCGATCGACGCCAGCGTGCCGTTGTACAGCTCCATCATCCGCTCGTACTCGTCGGACGAGAACTCGTCTTCTTCGTAGAGTTCCGGGCGACGGTTGGCGAGGGGGCGGAGCTGGCTCTTCTGCAGGTCGCGCTTTTCGCGCGGCGTGAGCTTATTGTGCGCCGGCTCCGCGTCGAGTTCATCCATGTCC
>CAMBRJ010000238.1 GCA_945870175.1 Gemmatimonas phototrophica | reverse complement strand
AGCATCAAGCAGCGTAGTGGCGTGACGGTCGTGCTCGAGGAGCGCGGCTTCACCGACGAGAAAACCTACCAACTGCTGCGCGCGGGTCGCACCGGTGGCGTGTTCCAGTTCGAATCACCACTCGCGACCGACGTGCTGAAGCGCATGCGGTGCGACCGGTTCGACGACTTGGTGGCCTCGAACGCCCTGCTCCGTCCGGGTCCGCTCGATGCGGGCATGCACAACGTGTACATCCGGCGCAAGCGCGGCGAAGAGCCCACGGTGTACGCGCTGCCCGAGCTGGAGCCGATTCTCTCGAACACGTACGGGGTGATCACCTATCAGGAACAGGTGATGCGCTTGGCGCAGGTGCTGGCGGGCATCTCGCTGGCCGAAGCGGACGTGCTGCGAAAAGCGGTGGGCAAGAAGGATTCAGAGCTGATCAAGAAGGAGCTCGGCAAGTTCGTCACGAAGGCCGTGGCAAAGGGGTACGACCCGAAGATCATCGATGAGCTGTCGGGGCAGATCGAAACGTTCGGGCGGTACGGATTTAACAAATGTCTGGTCGGCGATACCGAGATTTACGACGCGTCGACCGGCCGTCTCGTTCGCATTGCCGATGTGTACGAGAAGCGCGCGACGTTGAGCAGCGTGGCCACCTGTGACGTCGACACGCTTCGTCTTGATCACGGGCGTGTGTTGGATGTCATGGACAATGGCATCAAGGCGGTGTTCCGCCTGCGTACGGAGTCGGGCCGGGAGATTGTCGCCACGGGCAATCACCCGTTGCTGCTGATCGATGGGTGGCGTGATCTCGAGTCGATTGCGGTGGGTGAGCACATCGCGGTGCCACGCGCATTGCCTTCCGGACCGCGGGCGACGTGGCCAGCGCATGAGGTGATTGCACTCGGTCACCTGCTCGCCGAAGGGAATCTGGGGCATCCCAGTGGCGTGTACTACTACAACCAGGATGAGGCAGCCGTCGCGGATTTTATCGCGGCCGCTGAGTCATTTTCGAACGTCCGCTGCACGCGCACCACGCACAAAGGAACGGAATCGGTCTACACGGGCCGCGTTGACCGAAAGGCGCCGAACGGCATTTTCGAATGGGCTCGTGACCTGGATATGCTCGGGAAGACGGCGCCGAATAAGGAAGTCCCAGCGAGCGCCTTCACCCTCGGCAACGAACAGATCGGGCTGTTGCTCGGGCGCATGTGGGATGGCGACGGACACATCAACCCGCGCGACGCGTCGGCGTATTACGCCACGTCGTCGAAGCGGCTGGCGCAGCAGGTACAGCATCTGCTCCTCCGGTTGGGAATCCTTGGTCGCATGCGCTCGGTCATGTTCCCCTACCGTGGCGGTCAGCGCATCGGCTATCAGCTATTCGTGACCGGCGTGGAGAATCTGCGCCCGTTTGCCGAACGTGTGGGTTGTCACCTCGTCGCGCCAGCGAAGCTGGCGGCGATGGCGGCGATGCCGTTGCCCGATGAGCCCGCGTCCTCCAAGGATTTGGTACCGGTCGGCCCCGTGCGGGCGCTCGCGAGAGCGGCCAAGGCGAGCCGCGGCGATCTGTGGTCCGATGTGGAGAAGGGGGCCGACGTGTCGGCGCGCGACTTGTACCCCGTTGGCACGAACCCGAAGAAGATCGGCTTCACGCGCGGCGTAGTGAATCGCCTCGCGATGTATTTCGGCGACGAGTCGTTGCAGCGACTTGGGTCGAACGACGTGCTGTGGGATCGCGTGATATCGATCGAGCCGGCGGGCGAGCAGCGTACGTACGACCTCGAGATTGCGGACACGCACAATTTCGTGGCGAACGACGTCATCGTGCACAATAGCCATAGCGTCGCGTACTCCGTCGTCGCGTACCACACGGCGTTTCTGAAGGCGCATCATCCGGCCGAGTTCATGGCCGCGTTGCTGTCGTCGAACATCGGGAAGACCGAAGAAGTCATCAAGTACATCGCCGAAGCGCGCGAAATGCAGATCGAGGTGCTCGCGCCCGATGTGAACGAGTCGGGGTGGCGCTTCACGGTGGTGGGCGACAAGCGGGTGCGCTTTGGCTTGGGCGCCATCCGCAACGTGGGCCGCGGCGCGATCGACTCGTTGATCGACGCCCGAAACGCCGGCCCCTTCACGTCGCTGTATGATCTCTGCTCGCGGGTCGACCTCCGCGTCTGCAACAAGCGGGTGTTCGAGGCGCTGATTGCCGCCGGGGCGTGCGACGGACTGGGCGGACACCGGGCGCAGCTGCTGGCCGCGCTCGACCATGCCATCAACGAGGCGTCGCTGCGCCAGGAGGAGGCGGCCAAGGGTCAGGTGTCGCTGTTCGGCGACCTGTTGGCTGGTGACGCCGACGACACGCCGGGATCCAACCACGCGGGCGCGCCGCCGCCGCTCCCCTCGGTGCCGGTGTGGAGTGAAAGCGAGCGGCTCACCCGCGAAAAAGAGCTGCTCGGGTTCTACATCTCCGGGCATCCGCTGGAGCCGTACCGAACAGAATGCGAACTGTTCGCCAGTAGCACCGTGGCGCAGCTGGGCAACTGGACTGGCGAGGCGGTCACGATCGGTGTGGTGATCACGGCGATCAAGAAGCAGATTTCCAAACGATCGGGCGCTGAATTTGCCCGGTTGACAGTAGAGGATTTTTCCGGATCTTCCGAGGTGCTGGTCTTCCCGGAGGCGTGGGCGGTTATCGCCGACCGCGTCCGGCCCGATGTGCCGCTCCTGCTCAAGGGCGGCTATTCGCGGAAGGACCAGGGCGTCGAGAGTGCCACGTTCATCGTCGACACGGTCACGCGCTTCGCGGAGATTCGGGCCAATGGTGAGCTGGCGGTTGCAATCGACTTGAATCGGGAGCTGGATCTGGCTCCCGGCGTGATGGACGACGTACGGGTCGTGGTCGAGGCGCATGAAGGCTCGGCTCCGCTCGAATTGCGGTGGGACGATGGAACCGGGCGCATCATTCGTTTCCGGTCGAGATCCCTTACCGTGGCCGCGTCGCCCGTCATTTTATCCGATCTTCGCGCGCTGCTTGGCGCTGATCGTGTGCGCCTTGTGCGTGCCGGCAGCTAACGAGCGCGGCGTCCCTTTTCCAGGATTGTCATGGCTGCTGCCCCGGTTCTCGAGTTCGAGCGTCCTCTGGCGGAGCTCGAAAAGCAGATCGAGGAGCTGAAGCGACTCGCGTCCGACAGTGCGCTCAACGTCGAACAGGAGTTGGCGCCGCTTCAGAAGAAGCTCGGTGAGCTGCGGGTGGAGATTTACCGGAAGCTGACGCCGTTGCAGCGCGTGCAGGTGGCCCGCATTGCCCGCCGCCCGTTCACGTCGGACTACATCCGGCTGGCCTTCACCGATTTCATCGAGTTGCACGGCGATCGGCTGTTTCGCGAAGACGCGGCCATCCTCGCCGGCTGGGCGCGGCTCGAAGGCGAGACGGTGATGATCATCGGGCACGAGCGCGGCCGCGACACGAAGGAGAACCTGCGCCGCAACTTCGGGATGCCGCATCCCGAGGGCTATCGGAAGGCGCTGCGGCTCATGAAGCTCGCGGAGAAGTTCCAGGTGCCGGTGCTCACGTTGATCGACACGCCGGGCGCGTGGCCGGGGCTCGGGGCCGAAGAGCGCGGCCAGAGTGAAGCGATTGCCCGCAACCTGCTCGAGATGAGCAATCTGCAGGTACCGATCATCGCCACCGTGATCGGCGAAGGCGGCTCCGGCGGCGCGCTGGCGCTCGGAGTGGCCGATCGCGTGCTGATGCTCGAGAACTCGGTGTACTCCACCATCTCCGTGGAAGGGTGTGCCGCCATTCTCTGGAAAGACGGCAAGAGCCCGGAGATGCGCGAGAAGGCCGCCACCGCCCTGCGCGTGACCGCCCCCGATCTCATCGAGCTGCGGGTGATCGACGAGATCGTCCCCGAGCCGGTCGGTGGCGCCCACTCGGATCACGCCACGACCGCCAACAACCTGCGCGACAGCCTCGTGCGGAACCTCGAAGAGCTGCGTCGCTTGAAGCCGGACAAGCTCGTGCGTCGTCGACGCGAGAAGTTCCTGCGCATGGGGCAGTTCACCGAGTAGCTTTCCCCTCGTGGCGCATCTGATCGAAGTCGCGTTCCGCGGCAACCGGAAGGAATTCTTCTCCTGGACAGGCGAGACGGCACCCCCCCTCAAGGCGGGGGTGATCGTGGAAGCTGACCGTGGTGAGGATTTCGGTCGTGTGCACTCGACCGGCGAGCTGGCCGAGGTCCGCTGCAACGGCTGCGCCCATGGCTGCGGGACGACACCACCGCCGCGGGCCGCGCTGCGCCTCGCCACCACAGCCGACGAACAGCTTGACCGTGCGCTGACGGTCGAACATGAGGATGTGCGCCGCAAGTCGATGGACCGCGTGAAGGCGAACCATCTGGTGATGAAGCTGACCGATGTCGAATGGCAGTGGGACCGGCGCAAACTCACGATCTACTTTACCGCCGAACGTCGCGTCGACTTTCGCGGCCTGGTGCGCGATCTCGCCGCGCTGTTCCGCACCCGGATCGAGCTGAAGCAGATCGGCGTGCGCGACGAAGCCAAGCGACTCTCGGGCGTGGGACGCTGCGGACGCGAGTACTGCTCGGCCTCATGGCTCCCCGACCTGCGTCCGGTCAATCTCGGCGTGGCCAAAGATCAGAAGCTGTCGCTCAATCCGCAGCAGATCTCCGGTGCCTGCGGTCGGCTGATGTGCTGCCTGCGCTACGAGCACGAGTTCTACGTGCTGAGTCGACGCAAATTCCCGAAAGAGGGGAAGATCCTGACGACGTCGCTGGGCGAGGAGAAGGTGATCGCCTGCGACATCTTCAACGAGCGCATCACGCTGCGCACAGCCGACGGTGACAGTCGCGTGATTGCCCTGGCCGATCTGCGCACCGAGTTGGAAGGGCAGGATCAGCCGACCGACCATGCGCATGACGACGCGCCCTCGCACACGGCGGAGTATCCCGTGGACGCCGCGGTGCACGCGATGCTCGATACGGTCGAGATGGAAATTGCGCCGCTGGTGGCGGCCATGGCGGTGATGGAAGTGGCGTCCGTCGTCGTGACGGACGTGGTGACGGAAGCAGCGGCTGAGGATGCCGACAGCGAAGACGCCGCTGGCGACGCGACCCGTCGCAAACGGCGGCGTGGCCGTCGTGGTGGCCGTCGTCTCCGGGCCGCGGAACAGCGACGCCAGTCCGAGCAGGACGGGTCGCCGATGCCGCCCGATGGTGCTGATGACGCCGACGCTGGCGATGACACCGAGGAGTAAGCCGGACGTGCCGCGATTTTACCTGACTACCGCCATCGATTACGCGAATGGCGATCCGCACCTTGGCCATGCCCTGGAGAAGATCGGCGCCGATGTGATCGCGCGCTATCGTCGCCAGT